>CAYXGR010000174.1:0-6587 GCA_964464525.1 uncultured Planctomycetaceae bacterium | reverse complement strand
CCCTGCTTGCCCTTGATCATGTCGGTCATCGACTTGAGCGGTCGGTTCGAGGAGCCAAGCACCGGTCGTCGACATCGGCCGTTGTCGAAGAGGGCGTCAACCGCCTGTTGCAACATCCGCTTTTCGTTTCGGATGATGACCTCGGGGGCGTTCAGATCGATCAGCTTCTTCAGACGGTTGTTTCGGTTGATGATCCGGCGGTAGAGGTCATTCAAGTCGCTGGTGGCAAAGTTACCGCTTTCGAGCAGAACCAGGGGACGCAGGTCTGGCGGGATCACCGGAATCACGTCCATGATCATCCATGTGGGATCATTCTTGCTGTGCCTCAGGCTTTCGCAGATCTTCAGTCGCTTGGACAGATCCTTGATCTTCTGCTTGCTGTTGGTCTTGTCGATGGCGTCGTGAAGTTCCTGGCTGAGCATTCTCAGATCGAGGCGACTGAGTAGTTTTTTGATCGAATCGGCGCCGATCTGAGCCTCAAAATTGCTGCCGTATTTCTCGGAGGCGATTCGATATTCTTCTTCCGAAAGCACCTGCCGCTGTTTGAGGGGCGTATCGCCTGGATCGACGACGACGTAGTCCTGGAAGTAGATCACCTTTTCCAAATCCGCGGTACGCATATCGAGCAGAGCGCCGAGTCGGGAGGGCATGGCCTTGAAGAACCAGATATGAACGATCGGAGCAGCCAGATTGATGTGGCCCATTCGCTTGCGACGGACTCGGCTGTGGGTCACCTTGACGCCGCATCGGTCGCAGATCATCCCCTTGTGCTTGGTGCCTTTGTACTTGCCGCAGAAGCACTCCCAGTCTCGCTCGGGACCGAAGATCCGCTCGCAGAAGAGACCGTCTTTTTCCGCGCGATAGGTGCGGTAGTTGATCGTTTCCGGCTTGCGAACCTCGCCATAAGACCAGGAACGAATGTCATTGGGAGATGCCAGCGAAATACTGACCGAGCCGTAATCGTTAATGCGATCGTAAATGCTCTCAGCCATACTAGTTGATCCTTCCTGAGAAGAATGTTGCGTATTGATTCATTTCCATAGAATTCGGGTATATCCGATTATGCAAGAACAGTCGTATCAAGCGACATCGGCACGCTGCCGGCATCCCGTCGAAAACCGAGCTCCTCGCAGAAATCCACCTCGGTTCCGTAGGCCCGCGCGTCAATTCGCTCGCAGCCCATATCGGCCAATGCACGAATCACCTGCGTAGCCATCTCGCTCGCAATACCGTACTGATCGTGTTCAATACGGCCATCCACATGGGTGACGGCGCCGGGGCCCTGACGCGAGGGATCAAGCTTGCACTCGGTCAGATAGCCACGCAGGCCATCGGCGACGCCTCGGGCGATTCCGACGAGACGCCCGTTGCTTTCCCGTGCCGTCACAAAACAAACCGAATTGTCCACCATCGTGGACAGTTTGTTGACGGACTGGGGCATCACACAGCCTTGGGCGTCATAAAACGCCTTCAAGTCGTCGATATCGATCTTGTCGACCACTTCGAATTGTGTTTCGCTTGTCACGACGCGTCTCCTGCTCACTCTTTCCACAATGGGCACCGCTATTGGACGGCCCGGGCACGGTTAGACGGGACCCCGGGTTAGTACAGCTTGCCCTTTTCCAACTGGATGTTCATCCCGAGGCCTCGTATCTCGTTGCACAGGACATCGAAAGAGACCGGGGTTCCGGCTTCAAGCGTGTTTTCCCCTTTGACCATCGCCTCGTAGATTTTGGTGCGGCCTTCCACGTCGTCCGATTTGACCGTCAGCAATTCCTGAAGGACATAAGCGCATCCGTAGGCTTCCAGTCCCCAGACTTCCATCTCGCCGAAACGCTGACCGCCGGTGCGTGCCTTTCCGCCGAGGGGCTGCTGGGTAATCAGCGAATAGGGTCCGGTGGCGCGGGCATGGATTTTGTCATCCACCAGGTGGTGAAGCTTGAGCATATAAATGTAGCCAACGGTCACCGGCTGGTCCAAACGCTCACCGGTTCGGCCGTCAATGACGGTGATCTTTCCCCCATAAGGCATCTTAGTCAGAAGAAGATCGTTTTCCGCAGCGTGGCGAACGGCATCGATATCCTTCGACAGGGTCTCGACTTTTTGATTCGCCTCGTCCACGGCCATGTGCAACTCGGCTTCAGTGCATCCGTCAAAGACGGGTGTGATGGCCTGGTAGCCGAGGATCTTGGCGGCCCATCCGAGGTGGGTCTCAAGGATCTGACCGACGTTCATCCGTGAAGGGACACCCAACGGGTTCAACATGATGTCCAACGGAGTGCCGTCCTCGAGATACGGCATATCCTCGACCGGGAGAATCTTGGCGATGACCCCCTTGTTTCCGTGGCGGCCGGCCATCTTGTCGCCGACCGAGAGCCGGCGCTTGGTGGCCACGTAGATCTTGACCATTTCAAGCACGCCGGAGGGCAGTTCGTCGCCACGTTTCATCTGGGCGACTTTTCGCTCGCGCTCCTCGATTTGCTCGACGATCCTGAGCCAGTATCGTTCGTAAATCGGTCGACATTGCTTTCGTATCGCGGCCGGCTTGATCCACTTTTCATCGAAGGCCCAGTTTCCTGGCTCACCGATCTGCTCCATGATGACTTCGGGAATCTCGCTGCGACCGGCAACCTGCTTCGTCGTCGGATCGATGATGGGTTGGCCGATAATCTTTTCCATCTCTTCGATCATGCGGCGGAACAGGGCAATCGATCGCTGATTGACAGCCTTCTTGTAGTCCTTGACCCGCTTCTGGAGGATCTGCTTCTGGTCATCGCTCATGCCGGCGCGCCGGCTGAATCGCTTGGTATCGATCACGATTCCTGACGCCCCGCTGGGCATTTCGAGGGAATCATTTTTCACGTCTTCGCCGGCCCGCCCGAAGATGGCGTGCAGCAGTTTTTCCTCGGGGCTGAGTTCGCTCTTGCTCTTGGGAGACACCTTTCCAACAAGGATGTCGCCCGACTTAACCTCGGTACCGACTTGGACGATGCCAAGTTCATCGAGGTATTGCAGGGCGCGTTCGGAAACGTTCGGGATGTCTCGGGTGAATTCCTCCCGCCCGAGCTTGGTCTCCCGGATTTCGACGTCGTATTCCTCGATGTGGATGCTGGTGAAGGTGTCCTGCTCGACAAGACGCTGGGAGATAAGAATGGCATCCTCGAAGTTGTAGCCGTCATAGGTGACGAAGCCGACCAGCAGGTTTCGACCGAGCGCCAACTCACCTTTTCGGCAGGCGGGGCCGTCGGCCAGAATCTGATTGGTTTCGACCTTTTCCCCGAGTGAGACCCGAGGGATATGGCTGAGGCAGGTCCTCTCGTTCAAGCCCTGAAACTTGCGCAAGACATATTCGTCGGTGTCGTCGATGACGATGCGTTCGGAGTCGACGTAGGTTACGGCGCCGTCCTTTTGACACTTGACAGCCATACCGCTGTTTTTCGCAACCATACGCTCCATACCCGTCCCGACAACCGGCGGTTCGGTGCGCAGCAAGGGAACGGCCTGCCGCTGCATGTTCGATCCCATCAGGGCTCGGTTCGCGTCGTCGTGCTCGAGGAAGGGAATCAGTGCGGCAGAGACGCCGACTGTCTGCTTGGGAGAGATGTCCACGAATTCAACTTCGTCTTTGTCGACCATCGAGAGGTCGCCCTGGACCCGAGCGATGATGTGATCGCCGCTCACTTTATGGGTCTTGGGGTCAACGGAATCCGGCGGGGTGAGGATGGACTTCATTTCCTCGTCGGCCCGGAGAAACTCGATATCGCCGTTCACGGCGCCGCGTTTGTCTACTTTGCGATATGGGGTAATGAGAAAACCGTATTCATCGACGCGGGAATAAATGCTGAGCGAGGCGATAAGTCCGATGTTGGTGCCTTCCGGCGTCTCGATCGGACAGATTCGGCCATAATGGCTGATGTGAACATCACGAACCTCGAAACCGGCGCGTTTTCGATTCAGACCGCCAGGGCCCAAGGCTGAGAGCCTTCGCTCATGGGTGAGCTGGCTCAGGGGATTGGTCTGATCCACCACCTGGGATAGCTCGCCCCGGCCGAAGAAATAATCGATCGCGCCGGAGACGGCCTTGGAGTTGACGAGCTCAGCGATTTTGCCGAGCTGGTCGGGATCCTTCATGCTCATCCGTTCCTGTACCGTGCGACGCAGTTTCAGGAAGCCCTTGCGGATTTCATCACAGGCGAGCTCGTCAATCGTCCGCAACCGGCGATTGCCGAGGTGGTCGATGTCATCCTCGGCGACGATGACGCGGGTTTGTTTCCAGCCGTATTCATGCACATTGCCGGCGATAGAGCCGGCCGAATTGGCCTTCTCCAGGATGCCACTCAGATCGTCCAGAGTGGAAAACGCGACATGCTTCGAGGAGCTGCCGAACAGGCTGTTCCATTCGGCGGTAATCGTTTTTTCCCGGGCGGCCATCTCCTTTTTAGCATTAGATTCATTGAAAAAGTAGATGTCGACCGCGCTGGTTGAGTAGTTGAGAAAATCGAGTTGGGCGATCGTTTCATCGGAATGCCCCAAAGTCTCGAGGTATCGATCGATGCCTTGCAGGATTCGGGCGGCTCGGGTTCGGATCGTGGCGACAATAAAATCTTTCGCTGCCTTGGTGACATCGGAATCCCGATCCTGTTGTGTTCGAGAAAGGAGCGGACGCATGACGGCCAGATCGATTGACGCCGGGGGCACCCACTCGGTCGGAACATCCACGATCGCCTGCAATTGTCGCCGAAGCTCATTCACGGCATCGAGGGGCTGTAGCTTTTTGCGGCCTTCACGGATCGAGTCCAACTCGCCGAACACGACACCCTTTTTGGGATCCTTCACGGGCTCGCGGTGGGCTCGATAGGAACGAAGCTGTTCGGCCAGTCCTCGTACCCAATGCAATACGGCCAACTCGAAAGGCCGTCGCTGGGGAATCGAGAAACCCACACGATCCTGGCCGCGGAGTTCAAGTAAATATCGCAGACATGCGACAAAATCGGCCACGGTCAGACCGTTGAGCGCTGTCGGGATCGACATGCCGAATTTCCGATTGATTCGGAACCGGCCGACCTTGCCGAGGCGATAACGGTTTTCGTCATAGAACTTTTCGTGGAAGAGCTTGGCGGCCTTGTCCAACTGAGCAGGATTGCCGGGCCGCAGGCTCTTGTAGATTCGCATCAAGGCGTCTTCATGATTTCGGCTGGAGTCTTCCGCGAGGGTGTTGAGGATCAGCGGATCGAGCATGTTGTCCACCACCTCGATCTGCTTGGTGCTGACCGATTTCACCCGCTCCAAGGCATCGCCGATCTGGCATCCGGCCCGAACCAGCGGTTCTTCCTCGACAACACCCTCTTCGGTGGGTTCGCCCCAGGTATCGGAAACAACGTACATGTCGGGCTTCAGAGTGGACGTTCGGACCATCTTGGTGTCGTAGAATGTTCGTATAATCGCCTCGTCGGAACCGAATTCCGGATCCATCGCCCGGAGGAAACACGTGGCTGGAATTTTGCTCGACTGATCGATCCGCACCACCATGACATCTTTTCGAGTGATGTTGATCTCGATCCAGCTCCCCCGCTCGGGAATGATGCGGCAGGCATGCAGCGGCCGGTCGGCCTCCAGGGTTTCCTTGATGAAGTCGACACCGGGGGAACGGTGTAACTGGGAGACGATAACCCGCTCTGCCCCGTTGATGATGAATTCACCGCCGCCGATCATGATGGGGAGTTCGCCGAGGTAAACACGATCCTCGAAGATTTCGTCCTTGTCCTTACGATGCAGCCGAAGCCGGATTCGCAGTGGCATGCCGTAGGTCAGCCTGAGTTGGCGACATTCGTCTGGCGTGTATCGAGGCTTTCCGAGTGTGTAGTCGAGGTATTGCAGACTGATGTTCTCGTCGTAGCTCTGGATGGGGAAGACCTCGCGCAGCAAGCCCTCCAAACCAGTCGGGGTTCGCTCATTTGTAGCGGTGGCCTGCTGAAGAAATCGTTTGTATGAGCCGACCTGAATCTCGATCAGATCGGGAATCTCCATCGCGTCACCGATCTTTTTGAAGTTGCGAATCTCACTTGGGAGGATCATCTCGAAGTGTCTCCTACGGGTACGTACTGATGTTGGCGGCAAGGATAAGACGACACGGACGCCGAATTGAGAAGGGAAAACTCGAACATGGATCGATGAGAGTGGCTTGAGCAGAGCCGTGAAACCATCCGTCAGTCACCCTCTGATCGACATTCGCCGGCACGGCGGCTCACGAAGGCAATCCGCCCTTATGGCCCGCATTCAGGCAGACTTCGTCGAACTGTTTTCGGGCGAAGAACCGACCCTATTCCAGGTCGAGTCATGCCGAAGGTCTATGAGTTTCCACGGGACTGACGATACGGGAGCCATCTAGTTCAAGCCGACGAGTCCCACCCGCATCGACCTAGTTCCGCACCCGCGATCGTGAATTGGGCGATTATACGTACTATTGTTCGGAACGCCAGAGGAAAAATTGTTTTTTTTTTCGCCCCACTACAGAACCCATCCTATGGGTGTTCCGCCCATTGGATCGGGCCGGGTGAGCCCGGGCGGTTGCCCGCCCGGGCTCACCC
>CAYXGR010000173.1:2041-6614 GCA_964464525.1 uncultured Planctomycetaceae bacterium | reverse complement strand
AACGGCTGACGGATAAACAGGTGAACTGTTGATTTCTCCCCCCCGTCCGTTGCGAGGGGCCGGATGAGACGCCTACCCCCCTCGGGCGTTGTGTCGGCCGCCGCGCGTGCGGGGGTTCTGTGTGGATTCACCGTCCTTCGTCCGATAGCCCCCTTCTCTTGGCAAGTCTTCTCCTGATGCGACCGACTTGGGGGTTATGGATGCTGACACTATTCCGTTGTATGACGGCGAGCCTTCGGGGGCGAAGATCATCCACGAAACGCATCGGTCTGAGTCGTTGGACGGCCATGCATCCACGGAAAGTGCTGAGGCTGCGGGACCGCTCCGCCACAAACGGCGGACGCCACGGTCGGAGTGCGAGCACATTCTGGTGTGTTTCTCGCCGTGCGATCCGTCTGGGCGCGTGGAGCATGTCGCCTGCCCGGTTTTTAATATCTCGCGGGGTGGATTCGCCCTTGAGTTCGATCGGGCGCTCGATGTCGGCGTTATGGGCCATATTTCCTATCTGACGGTCGGACATCGACCGGTTCGGGTGAGTTGCAGTGTTCGGCACTGTCTGGCGATCGGGGGCGGCCGGTATCGACTGGGGATTGCGCTGGATCGTTACCTTGACCGGGAAGAACGGAAACCTGCGAAGGCGATTCCGGGTCGCGAGGTTGCTCCGGGGATTCGTACGCGTGTGCTGCGGGCGCCGATTTTCGAATAGGTCCGCTTTGACCGGTCGTCTGGGGGTAACAACACTTCTAAGTTGTTTTAATTTTGATAGTTATGTCAATGTCCGCATACATTGACCGGCATTTGTAATTGATGATTTTATCGGACGTGATATTGACCCCTTTCACGCCTGGCACTTCAAAACGTCAAGTCAACAACACAGACATCCACAGGTCGCGGGAAGTGACTGCCTCAGACGAGGGGACCGATAAGGGATTCTCGGTTCAGCATCCGCCATGCCCGCGACTTGGGGCTTGGGCATGCCACCCAATCACCTGGGCATACCCATCCGGTCGGTTTACAAGGCCGGCGCGGGGAGGGTCCAGGTGCCGCCGTCGATGACGCGGTCGAAGGCGAAGTGGTGGTATTTCAGACTGCCGTCGGCATTGAAGCTTTCGGCCTCCGACCAGGAACCGATGTCTACCGTCTGCCCGAGGGGGAAGAAGACGCCGAGGGCGGAGATGTCGTAGCGGACCAGGGCGAAGTTGTGACCGGGTCCGCCTTCGCCAATTTCGCCTTCCATTTGGTGCAGGTTGTGGTGGACGTCGCCATCGGGGAAGTCCCAGTTGGCATAGATGTTGTTCTGTCGGCCGTAGTCGAAGGAGACGGCGAAAAAGATGTCGATGCCGGAGACCCCCTCGCCGCCGCCGCCCGTTTGGATGTCTCCATCCACATTCAGGGCGATGTTCATCCCCTGGTTGTTGGCCCACTGCTCCTCGACCTCACCGTCGGGCAGAACGTGGACGGGGGACTCGGGGATAGGGCCGGCGTATTCGACCCGCATGTACAGGAAGTCGCCATCGACTCCGACGGATACCCGCGTGACGTCGACGGACGGGAAGGGGACCGGTCCGGAGTAGGGCGGACCGGCCATCGCGGGCGGCAGGGCCTCCTGGTCGCCGCCGCCGTCCTGGAAGTTCTTGGCCAGCACGCGTGCCATGTCGGCGGGCCACGGGGCGTCGAAGGTGGTTCCATCCGGGGGCATCGGATTCAGGTTGATGGCGATCTGCGTGTCGCAGGCGGGCAATCCCAGCAGACCGTACATGATCAACACCAATAGCCCGGTTTTCCTGATACTCAATACCAACCTCATTCCCATCCCCATGATGCCGCATCCGACCATCTCCGATCGTCATCGATGGCGGCCCTCCGAACACCGCTGCGAGTCTCTGACGGCCGGGCAATCGCGCGTGATGCGGCGGATCCACCCCGTGTATATATACGATAGGGGCGCGAGCGCAGCAATTCGTTTTACGCATGTCTGGATATGAGGGCTTTATCGGGGGGGGGGATTGCCGATAATGGATTCTCGGCACAGCGAATACCCCTCCCCCAGGCAGATCATGAGCTGGGATTCCCGATCATGGAAGGCCGAGAAAGGATTCTCAGTCCAACGGAGACGTCCTAGCCATATCGCGTGTTGACTCTTGGACGGGGGGGCAGTGGTCAGTTAGGATCTGGGCCATTCATGGAGATCGTGATTTGATTGGTAAAGTGACCGCCGCTGTTCGGTTGATGCGACCGGCCCAGTGGGTGAAGAATGTGTTTGTTTTCGCCGCGTTGGCGTTCGGGGTGCGATATGACGCTCCGGAGGCCGTCGGGCAGTTTCTGTATGCCTCGGCGGCGTTCGGGATCTTTTGCATGCTCTCCGGAGCGGTCTATGCCTTCAACGATCTGCTGGATTACCGGGAAGATGCGCACCACCCGACCAAGCGGAATCGACCGGTGGCCAGCGGGGCGATCTCGCCCGGTCTAGCCGGGGTGCTGGCCGTCTTGCTGGCCGCGGGGGGGAGCTATGCCGCGCTGCAACTGCCGCAGGGGTTTGCCGGGACCGCGGTGGCCTATCTGCTGCTGAATGTGGTTTATTCGTTGTGGGGCAAGCAGCAGATGCTGCTCGACGTGATCCTGATTGCCATCGGGTTCGTTCTTCGGGCGCTGGCCGGGGCCGAGGCCATCGAGGTCGAGGTCTCCGCCTGGCTGGTGGTCTGTACGTTTACTCTCTGTCTGTTTCTGGGGTTCGGCAAGCGGCGGTGCGAGATCGCCGTGATGAAGTCGAACGATCGGGCGTCCAGTCATCGCAGCACGCTATCGGACTATACACCGGAGCTTCTCACGCAGTTGCTGTCGGCGACCGGTGCGATGGCGGTCATCACCTTTCTGCTCTATACGCTGGACCCGAACTCGCCGTCGCCGCTGCTGGTGTTTACGACGCCGCTGGTTTTCTATGCGATCTTTCGGTATGCGATGGTGATCAGCCGGGGGGAGCGGACCGGACCGACGGATGTGCTGATCAAGGATCGCCCCTTTCTGGCGACGGCGATCCTGTGGACTCTGCTGACGCTGTGCCTGGTGTTCTTCCAGGACAAGGGGATTGATAAGCATCTTCCGAAGCTGCGTTATCCGTGGGCGACGGCGAACGTTGAAACGTCAAAAAGTCAAAACGTCGAAACGTCAAAATAACAACAACATAAACAACCACAAAAACCACGCACCGGCGGGACGCCGATGCTCCCCGAATGAACCTGGGAAACATATAAGCCACACTCAATACATAGCTTACGGCTCATTTCGATCAGGACGGATGCCATTCGTTCGAACCGTCGATCCATGTAATTCGATAAATAATGACAGGGCTCGGTTGAGCCGGTCGTCATGTATGTAGGCAGGGCAGGCGAAGGGATGAAGATCAGCGGGGACAACGGCGATTTTTCTCTGATCGCGGCCGCCCAACGGGGGGAGCGCGACGCGCTGGATGCATTGGTGCGGAGACATGAACACTGGGTGCGGCACGTCGTCTATGCGACGGTCGGTCATCCGGCGGGTGTCGATGACATCGTTCAGCATGTCTGGGCGACTGTCTGGCAGCAGATCGGGACGCTGGTCGATCCGGCCCGCTGGCGGGGATGGCTCTACCGGATGGCCCGAAACGCGGCCATCGACGCGGGTATGAAGAACACGCGTGAGCAGCAGAGACGCGCGACGGCGAGCCAGGCCGAATGGGTTGCCAGCGGCGAGGCTGGACCGGTCGAATCGCTGAGCCGGAACGAGACGCATCATCGTGTGCTCCGCGCGGTGCGGGGGTTGCCGGCGATCTATCGGGAGCCTTTTATCCTTCGGCACCTGGAGGATTGGAGCTATGCCCGGATCGCCGAGGCGATGTCGCTGCCGGTGGGTACGGTGGAAACGAGACTGGTTCGGGCGCGGCGGTTGCTTCGCTCGGCCCTGAAAGATTTGGATCCGAAACAGGCGGAATCGAACGCGGAAACGCGAGCGAAAGAGTGATGGATACCGAACAGGACATTTTCGAGTGCGTGGACGAGCGGGTGGAGCGATTGATCTCCCGCCGGCTCGACGGGGAGATCAGCTCGGCGGAATCTGCGGAGCTGGATCGTGCGTTGGCTGCCGACCCGGCGGCGCGGGCCCTGTTTGACGATTATCGAGAAGGCGATCGGCTTGCGACGGCGGCGCTTCGCGAAGACGTGGGTGCTTCGAGACATGCGCCCTCGTACAGTCGTTTCCGGGACTGGCGTTTTGCAGTCGCGGGGGCTGTTTTGACGGCGGCGGCCGTCGTGGCGTTGTCCTTCCTGTCGGTGTTTCGGCCGACCGGTCCGAGGGTCGCAGAGAACAACCGTAGGTTTCCTCCGAGGGTGACGGACCAACAGGTGCCGAGGATGGAATCGCCCTTTGTTGAGTATCGCAACGTGGACTTTCGCCCCCGGCAACGGTTGGGCGATGTTCGCCGCGAATTGATCGGGATCCGCGGCGATGATCCCAACACGATTTATGTGATTGAACGTCGGACGCAATCGACACGGATCGTGCCGGTGTCCGGTGATTTTTGAGTTACGAGTTACGAGTT
>CAYXGR010000173.1:0-1941 GCA_964464525.1 uncultured Planctomycetaceae bacterium | reverse complement strand
GTTGCGAGTTGCGAGTTGCGCACCGGTTGGAAACCGGTGCCACAGGGGCTTTATTGCCACAGAACCTGTTGAGATAGATTCTCTGTACACACATTGCTCGATGAACCCATCAATTTAAGGAGTTTTGAATCATGTCCCCTATTCATCTGTTGCTGATTGTGACGACCGGTCTTTGGATTTCGCCGATCCTGGCGACTGGCGCGGTCGTCGTTCCACCTGAGAAGCCTATGTTTATCGAGCTTCGTTCGGCGGATGTACCCGACGGCGCGGCCTCGTTTGCCATCTCCATGCAGGTCGATGAAGAGGACGCGGATCACCAGGGAGTCTGGAAAGCCAGGGTGAAGAGCCGCGACATGGAGCCCGGCGGTCCCTGGCTGGGGGTTCAGTTCGGCCCGGTTCCCAAGCCGCTCGCGGCCCATCTTGGCACGGAAGCCTCGACCGGCCAGATGGTGATGAACGTGATCACGGGGTCGCCCGCCGATGCCGCCGGGATGCAGCAATTCGACGTCATCGTCAATATCGACGGAGTGGCGACGTCCAGCGATATCGGCAAGTTTCTGGATACGGTGCGGGGCTTCGCGGTCGGCGAGATGCACAACTTTTCACTGATTCGCGGCGGGCGGCCGACTCAGATCAATGTGACGATCGGCACACGGCCCGATCTGAAGAAGGATTTCGATTACAAGTTCGAGTCGGCGACGCCTGAGATCGCGCAGGGCCGGCTCTTCCAGCGTGGCGGGATCATCCATAAAGACGACGATGGGAATTGGAGTTTTGACCGTCTCGGTGATCTGGACGGAATGAAAAACATCTGGCAATTCATGCCGCATCTCGGCGATGACGACATGAAGTTCGAATGGCACGGTCTCGCTCCGGGGGATGGCAACGTCTTTGAACTCCATATCGAGAAGGGCAAGAACGTATCCATCAAGGTCGATGACGACGGCCGATTCACCGTGATTCGGACCGATCGCGAGGACGGCGATGAAACCACGACGACGAACACCTACGAGAACGAGGAGGCATTCGAAAAGGCCGATCCGGAGACCTTCAAGCTCTACAAGCAGGATCTTCACCACGCACCGCTGATGGGGAAGGGGGCGTTCGGATTACACGGAAAACTCGGGAATTTGCACATGATTCCCGATATCGACATTGATATCGATATCGATAATCTTCATGAATCCCTGAAGGAGGCCCATGAACACTTCGAGGACGCCATGAAGGCGCATGGCCATACCCTTGAGGGCCTGAAAGATCGTGTGAACATGTTTAAGTTCAAAGTCGGTGACGGCGATGTCGACGGTCCGCCCAAGGCCATTTTCATCAGTCGCGCCAAAACGAGCTTTTCCGTCGATACCGATGGGACGATCCGCGTGACCACTCGACGCGGCGGCGATGAACTCGTCGAGAATTACGAGAACGCCGACGCGCTCAAGGAAGCCCGACCGGAACTCTACGAAAAATACCAGTCGCTCAAGGACGCTCAATTGGAGGGCGCCGAAGAGCTCTGATTCCAATCTCCCACTCCACCCACTCCGCCATTGCGGTCGTCATCACGGCGATCGGTGTGGCGGACGCACGCAGCCGCGATCCATGTCCAGAGCCGAAGGGTTCTAGGTGTTGAGAGCGGTTGTGTCGTTTTTACATAGTAAGCGCCGAAACGTCAAAATTACAACAACTACAAAAACTGCAAGCACAGAAGCAAAAGCAGAAACTACGACATGGATTTCATTGTGAATTGGGGTTGGTGATTTGCATGCTTGCCCGATGCTATACGGCTGAGGATCACAGATTCAATAATTGCCTGGTTTTTACAAACGCCTTGATGCTTCGATGCTGGTTAATTGATGGATGTAGTCGGTGGGTTTTTCTCGATCGTTAGAGGTGGTGAACTGCCGGTTGTACCGCCCTTACAGGGCTGAGTTTGCATGAGGCTGC
>CAYXGR010000172.1:0-6647 GCA_964464525.1 uncultured Planctomycetaceae bacterium | reverse complement strand
ATCGGTAGAGTTTCATGATCCCTATATTCAGGAATCGTTTTTGGGGGGTGGGCGATCACCGGCTCCCTTACGGTCGCGGCTCAGATGGGCGGATCGGAACCAAAAATCATTTGAGAAAAGCGGGTTAATCTACACTTCGGCGCTCGCGCACGGGACAAGCCATCTTCCCGTTCGATAAAATCTTCCACGCGCGCCTTGCCTTTGGGGGATAGGGTGCAACAATACAAATAGAGCGTTCGCATGGCTTGCTTTCGCCTTCTCATCGCCTCGATTCCGAGCGGCGAACAGCGAAAAACATTCGAACCATCGCGATCCGCATCGGCTCCCGCACGAGACCGATCGTCGTGAGCGGTCCGCGCATCGTACTCATCGAAAGAGACGCCCGGCCTCGCATATCCCCGGTCGTCATGGGTTGATCAGCGGAAAAACGACTCATCCGATTGATCGACGCAGCGAGCCTCTCGTTACAGGGATGGAAGCCATCATGGGTGAAGGAGTGTGTCCCTTCACGCCCCGCGTCCGGTGTCTGCGCGGCGCGCATGCGACACATCAACCGCACTGTGAGATGAAGGACCCTTTCCTTCGTGCAGGCGGTCGCGAAACAGCGCCTCGGCGATCGTGGGAGAATTATGGGTGGGGAAATCGATCACCGGCAGGGCCTGTTTCGCGACCCCTGTCGATTATTGAGTATGGACCGTTGGTGGGTTCCGTGCGGATTGTTGATACCGTTTTCGCAGGGATCCACATTGGCGTCCTTATTCGGACGACAAGAGGGTGAATGCGACCGACGGGGGAAACGGTTCGTGATCGGGGGCTTGTGTGATCATCGGATCCACGCAGTCCGTCCGATCATGGGTTGCTTTCCGGCGGGGGAGAAGGGAATCGTCGGTCGCCATTGAGCGGACGCCGTGACATGTAGAGGGGCGATGGGGGGCACGCGGCGTTCCTGATTGATCGGCCGTGGTGGTGGGCGGGGACCACCGCGGCCGTTGTATTGGATACGCCATTGACCCTTCGAAGTCGCACCACGGATTCCCCCGATCAGCCGTACAGATTCGACTCAAATACCTCCTTCGCCCGGACCAGATCGGCCGCCTGATTTGCCCCCATCGATCGACAGAGCACGATGTCGCCGTCAAACCCCGATTCCCGCAATCCCGCCAGAAACAGTCGAACGTCAAGATCTCCCTCGCCCAGGGCAACTTCATGGCCGGTCATCGTCTCCAATCCGGAGACGGCATCCCGCGCACGGACGAGATGCACGCGGCCCGCCAGCGTATCGGACAATCGGTGCGGATCTTCTCCCTGCATTAACATGGCGCCGCAGTCGCAACAGGCACCGAGGCCGGGACAGTGGATCTGTTTCAGGAGTTTACTCAAATGCAGCGATTCGATGCCCACTGTCTCTACCGCCACGTGAACACCCAGGCGGTCCGCGTCGTCCGCAAGCATCCCCAAGGCTTCAATGGCCCGATCATGCGGTGTATCCTCGTCTGATCCTCTTACCGGTCCAAGAGTCGTGGAGACGACCGGCACGCGCAGGGCCGAGGCCAGGTGTAGAATTGCTCGCATGGTGTCCAGGCGAAGTTCACCCGCGGTCGGGTCTGCGTATCCCGGCCCGCTCGTTGGACCGCGCAGGCTCCCCAGGCGGAGCCCCACATCGGCAAGATGTCGGAGGAGGTGGCGTTGCCCGGTCCGAGACAAGGCTGCAGGCGATACAGGACCGTCCGTTGCGCAAATATCGACCGCCGCGAACCCCAGGCTTCGAGCGCGGTTCAACGCGGGTTTGATCGATAATCGCAGGTCGTCGAGGCAGACCGATAATTCTAACGGTTTCATGGCTCACTATCGTAAACTTGTGGGGAAAATATTCCTATTGCGGCCATTGACCGCAACCAAAGTATATGTGTGGATTTCGGATTGCGTCACGGCGCACTGGAATGGCCGTGCCTCCCAGGCGCCACGGTACGCCATGTCCGCGTCTGGAGGCTTGGGCATGCCACCCGGCAGTCTGCACTGCTTGAAGCAGTGGCACCCGGCTTGGATTGGCTCCCTGGAGATAATATACTGTTTCCACATCGCGGCGCAGCGGGCGTCGTCGGGTAATAAATGGTATCCCATCGAGCAGGGTGATGGGTTGCAATCCAGGGGGTGTATCCCACCGAATATAGTAATGATGAGGCGAAACACACAATAATTGCATCATTGAAGGAGTAGAGCAATGCGGATGATTCGACTGGTCGGGTGTTTGTTTATGGTATTGGGAATTGCGAGCGCGTGTGCGTGGTGGGCCGGGCAAGCCCGAGCCGAGGCTCCTTCCGCACAGAGTAAGGAATCCTCGAAGGCCGGGTTCAAGCCGGTTCAGTCGATTCATAACATGATGGAAGGCCAGAAGAAGCTACGCTCCGAGATCCAGGCGGGAATTCTTGACAAGAAATGGAGAAACGCCTCGAGGGCCGCCTGGATTCTTGCCGAGATCGCGAATGTTAACCAATATCAGCACAGCGACGCGGAATACAAGGGCTTTGCCAAAAAGATGTCGGATCAGTGTGTCCAACTGGCCAAGGTCTTGCGGAAGCGTGACGAGAAGGGCGCTCGTACCCAATTCAAACAACTCGGACAGACCTGTTCATCTTGTCACGACAAGTACAAGGATGACTGACGCAACATGAACCTGAACTCAACCCGAGCGGTTCATCCACGAGCAGCCCGCCCGTAAAGCGAACTCGACACAACGGTTGCTGCTTGAGGCAATACCACGTTTTGATTCGGGGGAGGAAACAGGGACAGGGGGTTACAGGCCCATGTTGGATTCAGACAGCCGGGCATCGTAGCGCGCGACGAGCTGATTGAGCATGCTGTCGCTGACGCTCATCAGCGATCCGCCGGTCGCGTCTGAAATCGCGGAAAGAGATTGCTGACTGGCCGCCTCACCTAGGGCGATCACATGGGTGACGGCGCCGCTCTGTTCGGCATGCTGCGTCAATAAGCCGATTTCTTGTTCCTCAAGCGGCTTGGACAGCACCAGGAAAATCTGATTCGCATACCAGCTTTCCGTGATAGCGAAGGCACCGGGCAGATTGGTTTCGCCGGCAGCCAGCCGGCTCTGCAGGATCGTGCTCGCGCCGGGAAGATCGGAGGGAGTACGCACCTCGGTCAACTGGTGTCCGTCCGTATCGTTGACGGCCTGAACGATGCCGAACCGGCGTGTGCCCGGTTCAATCATCGCGTTGACCCCATCGGTGATGAAGGCAACCTGATCGATATACGGTGCCATGGTCCCGTCGCAATCAACCACGTAGCCGACAGTGTCTCCCTCGATGGGGATGCCGAAGTAAGACTTGAGCGGATCGCCGGAGAGCAGAGCGACCATCGCATCCTCCGAGGCAGGCTCGCCCTCGGCACTGGGTTCGATGCCATAGATACGAAGACGAGAGACGTTTCGATCGGCAGAGGTGATCCCGGTTGTGCTCGTGATGGTCCAGGCGGCGATGCACAAAGTGGAGGCAGCCATGACGATGGCAATGCCCAACGCACGATGCGAACCCAGGCGATCCACCAGCCGGTTCAGGGGGGATCGTGTCCGTGTGACCGAGGAAGGGGTGCGGCGGGGTCGAACCATGGGCCTGCCCGAGCGTGTCGGTCGCTCAGGGCGAGGGGATCGTTTTAGATCGGTGTCATTTTTTAGTCTGGGAACGGCTATCAGGTTTTTGCAATATTGGCACCGGCAGTGCGCACCGCGGAAGACATCCTCGACGAGGAGTGATCGTCGGCATTTTTGACATCTCAGCCGTAGCGGCATGAACACCGCTCCAAGAAAAATCCATCCACCCTTTGTCGCGCACAGGCCATGGCGAACGCCGTCTGAAGTATTATATGACCTTCGGCGGCCCCCGGACCACCCACTCCCCTATAACACACGGGCAGAACGCACCGTGTGGCTCGGTGAGGGCAATGCGCTTTTATTCGCTCGCATCCCAAATGTACATGAATCGGGGCCTCATTGTCCAGTCAAAAGGCATTTTTATATTTAAGAGATTTATAGTCGCCGATCCCGTCTGCGGAGCTCGTGCATAGACATTCGGCGACCACGACAGGGGCCGGGCATATCTCACGACGTGGGCAGCCTCGATGCCGGCACGCTTCTTCGCCGCATCCACGGCATCGTGGATCGAACCGATCCGGTCGATCAGACCCGCCTGCAGGGCCTGTTCGGCGTTGTAAACCCTGCCGTCGGCAAGTTTTAGGACTTCGTCGCGCGACAGGCCGGGCCGACCCTGGTTCACGGCGTCCACGAATTGGGCATAGAATCCGTCCACCAGTGCCTGGAAGAGAGCCCGTTCCTCCGGGACCATCCGGCGGAAGGGGGAGCCGGCATCCTTCATCGGGCCGGACTTGATGGCATCGGTCTGGATGCCCAGCTTCGCCAGGGTGCCCGAGAGGTCGGCCATCTGCATGATCACGCCGATCGACCCGGTCACCGTCGTCCGCTGGGCGATAATCTCGTCGGCAGCACAGGCCAGATAGTAGGCCCCGCTGGCGGCGACATCCTGGAAATAGGCCACGACCGGCTTATTCGTCTTCTTCTTGAATGCCAGGATTTCGCTGTACAGGATGTCGCTGGCCGTGACGGTACCGCCCGGCGAGTTGATCCGCAGCACAATCGCCTTGACACGGCGGTCCGCCGCGGCCTTTTCCAGCTTTTCCATCGTGAGCGAGACGATGTGCTCGCCCACGGAGAGCAGGCCGTATTCGCGGGCGTTCATGAGGACGCCGGCGATGTCGATCACCGCAATCCGATTGCTCACCCACCCGGGATGCCGCTGTACCACCCGCTCCCGCAACGACTGATCCGCCGGGATGGCGCTGATCTTCACGCCGCCGAGCGGGGAGCATGCCGGGGCAAGTGTCAGGATCAGCATGAGAATTGAGGCAGGCCAATACCTCCGTATCAATTGAGCGCGTGCGGTCATAGTGGTTCCTCTCTGCGATAAAAGATCGAATCGCTCGCCGGGACAAGCTGCCGGAGTATCATCGTCGATAATCCGCCATGAGCAAGACGTGGGAAGCCAAAGTTCCGTAGAATGGGTTCTCTGACCCATCTGTTGATCGTGCGGATCAGCGAATGTAAGCCCCGATCACCTATGGCGTGCATTCAATCCGAGCCCCGAGCGCAAGCGAGTGGGGACGATGATCAAAGGCCCTTCCCAGGAAGAACCACACGCTAACGCGCCCGGGGCTCCGAATATCACGCGCGTAGAGCGTCATGACCCCCCGGCAGCCACCAGCGAGATTGGTGATTCCATGAATCCCGATTGTTCAATAGAATGTCGGCGTTCATGGCGAGCCTCAACGCAAGGAGCCTGCGATAAGATCATGCCATCTCACACCCTCCTGTTCAGTCTCGCCGTCGTCTTGCTTCCGACCGGCGCTTCCGCCATTGCGAAGGATTCGGACCTGAGTGTCGGCTGGCCATTTCCCGAAAGGGTGCTGCCCTCGTTGAAGGACGGCACCCCGATGTCCATCACCTCCTTTCGCGGGCACAAGGTGATCCTTCACGTCTTTGCATCCTGGTGAGCGGGTTGCCGCAGGCATGTGCCCGGGTGGCACAAAGCAACCGCAACCCTCCAACAACAGGGTAAGCTGAAGATGGTCGGGATCATTCAGGAGCAACATCCCGATCGCTGTCGGCTGTTTATGCAATGGAAGAAAATGGACTGGCCGATCATGGTCGATTCACTCGACCTGCTGGGGGTGTCGGTCGTGCCCATCACATTGGCGATCGACGAACATGGGATCATTCGTCATACGCGACCACAACCCGATTCCGACTGGCTCGAAGCGAACTTTCTCAGCAAGACTTACGAAGCACCGACGGGACAATCACCTCCGCAAGCCGCCGATCGACCGGACTTGAAGAAGCTTCGGCGGGGTGCGAAGCATCGGACCGGCAATATCCATGGAGTTCGATTCGATGCACTGAGAACCTACGCGGATGCCCTGGTGATGTGGGCACCGGCCGAAAGACTTGGGGAGGCGATCAAGAACTATCGCCGCGCATTGGCACGCAGGCCGGATGACGGTCCGGCCCATTTTCGGCTCGGCGTGGCATACCGAAAACGATTCGACTCACCCAAGCGCAGGCCGACGGATTTTCAGCAAGCGGTCGATCATTGGAGTCGGTCATTGGAGATTGATCCGAACCACTACATCCGTCGACGGCGGATTCAGCAGTACGGCCCGCGCCAGATGAAACCCTATCCGTTTTATGACTGGGTGCCGCGTGCCCGGGAATCGATTCGGAAGCGTGGGGAGGAGCCGGTTCCGCTTCGGATTGAGCCCGGGGGGGCCGAGTTTGCCCGTCCCGCTCGGCAATTCGATACGAGCGATTCCCCACGAAAGGAGCCTGATCCGAAGGGACGGATCACAAGGGATGAGGGATTGATTCGCGCGGAGGTGACGATCGTCCCTCCGATGGTGAGGCCCGGCCAATCGGCCCGGGTGCATGTGGTCTTTCGGCCCGATGCGAGCCGCAAGGCGCACTGGAACAACGAATCGGGTGCCTCGGTCTTGTGGATTAACCCGCCGCAGGGTTCGAAAGTTGACTCTCGTCTGCAGACGCTGCCCACGGGCACCGGGGCGGTCAG
>CAYXGR010000171.1:0-6780 GCA_964464525.1 uncultured Planctomycetaceae bacterium | reverse complement strand
CGCTGAATATCCAAAACCTCAATCTCAAGCTGCCCAAGCAGCGGAATCAGCGCGGTGATCGAGCCGATCATCCCCTCCCCGCCCAACGGCATCAGGCATAGGGCGACGTGGTTGGGTTCGCAGTCCGTCTGCCGCATGGCGGCATCGATATCGACCCACTGACCTCCTATATACACTTGTGTCCACATATGATAGCCGAACCGGCTCTGCCCGTCGCTGGGCAAGGCCCCCTGCGGAACCTCGATGATACCGCTCACCCCCCGCGCCGGCAGACCCGCCGACCGGGCCAGCGCCGCCAGCAGCACGCCATGTTCGGTGCAGTCGCCCCGACGCTGCCGAACCACTGCCGAGGCCGTGGCGAAGCCGACATCCATGCCCTTGTCCGTAATGTAGTCGGTGACGAACTTCCGAAGGGCGTCCGCCTTCTCGGCGGGTGTCTCTTTTCCACGGACGGCCCGCCGCGCCAGCCGGCGCAGTTTCCGGTCGCCCGTGTCGCACATCGCCGACGCCTCCAGGTAGGGCTGAATAGACTCGGCGACTTCAGACGCGGCGACCTCCTTGCGAATCTTCTTCCAATCGAGCCGGCGGATCGTCACGATCGCCTCCCGATCGCCCACCCGTTTGAAGGTCTGCATCGCCGTATCGGGCAGATCGGGCAACCGCTGTTTCGCACCCTCTTTAAGCCGAAGCCGAAGCCGCACTTCACGGGTACCGTATCCGATCGGTTTTTCAACCGAGACCAGCGTATTCAAAAACATCTCCGGCGGCGCCCCGCGTTTCATCGCCTCGGCCTTGCTCGTCTGATACATCCGCAGCTTGATCACGCCCATATCCATGCTGATGACGACGGGGTTGAAATCGTCGTCGATCCAGTTGTCGGCATCGATCGTGATATCCCCCAGCATCGCCGCCGCCGCCACACCGGCAGCCGGTTTTGCCTCATCTTCTTTGGGGGCCTGCAACCGCATGGAAGTGGTGATGCGGGTCAGCGTACGCGTCTTGCCCAGGATCTCGATCGGCTCTTTCCCGTGAATCTCGAGCGTCACATCGAGCGGACCGTCGGGCCGCAGCGACGGCTCGTACACCTTGCACCCGTACTTCGTCCCCTTTTCCAGACCGTGCTCCTGCTGGAGCCGCATGAGGCCCCACGAAAACTTGATCTCCGGATCGAATGGATACGTCTCCCGACTCTTCTCGACCCCGTATTGCTTGGTGATCAGCGTGAGCGTGCCGTCCTTGATGATTCCCGTCTGAGTCTGCGGTTCCATCCCGAATTCGAGAGAGTGCTCGAATCCCAGCGGTCGACCATCCAGCGTCTCCCGCGAGGTCTGGATCGCGGTCGCCTTCATGACCGCATCCGCACGGCGAATTTCAAACTTGATCGTGGACTTCGAATGAACCTCGCCACCGACACGCTGCAGAACGGCATGCATGTGGCCGCACGGGCGATATTCATTGGTTCGTGGCTCTTGAAGGGCGACAACGAACCATTGCTCATCGAAATCCGGCGGATCAAGCGGAGCCGCGTTGACGGACACGGGGACTGCTAGAAGCCCCACATTGAACAAGACAACCCCAATAATCGATCTGAGAATGTTCATTATCGCTCCTGCTGGTTTTCGTGACACCTGGATGAGTGTTGGGTGTGTGGCGACAATCTCCGTCAGCCTGTTCAACGATCTGCGAGACCCGCCTTTTCCGCGAGGATAACACGTTCCCACAATATCGGCATCGACCCTCAGCTTCCGGTGAATCACACAGGTGCAGAGGGCGCGGGTGCCACCGGCAAGCTCTGCTTGCCGGTGCCCATGCCCCAGCCATCCATTGACGCCCCGCGACTGTGCCGGGCGTCCCAGCACTCAGCGGCCCGGAACCCGAGAATCACCCAAAAAAAGGGACCGATAAAATGTACAGTATTCAATGCCCCTCAATTCCCAATGGACATATCCCTAACTCATTACAATAAAATAGCTTACATTAATTTTTTCCGTGTTTTCACCCAATATGGCAGGTCAAAACGGACACATTCGACCGATTGACCGACCGCCGCCGGTCGGTATCATCCTACTATCATGGAAGATTCAACACGAAACCACCCATTCTCCGTTTCCAAATCGATCCACAAACCCAACCGCGCCCTCACAGCCTTGCTGTCATGCCTGTGTCTGGCGATGCTGATTGGGTTATCCGCCTGCCAGCGGCCGGCGGCGTCCGAGGGGATCACCACCGCCGCCCTGGCGGACGAGACCGAACTGGATTCTCTCTGGGATACCACGCTCGCCGTCCTCCGCAAGCACGATTTCGAGCCGGACCGGCAGGACCGCGCAAACGGCGTCATCGAAACAAAACCCACCACGAGTAAACAGTGGCACGAGCCCTGGCGGCAGGATGTCGCCGATCGCTATTCTCTGCTCCAGGCCTCGCTCCACACCACCCAACGACGGGTGACGGTTCGATTCGTCCGGGATACCGGCTGGTCGATCGAGGTCCAGGTCGATGTCTACCGCCTGACGACGCCGGAATCGCAGATCACCTCCGCATCTTCCGTCCTGCACGCCTTCACCGGCGCCCTGCCCACGACCGAGGGCCGCACCACCAAGAACGGCCAATCGCCGGAGCGCTGGGTCCACCTCGGCCGGGACGATGCAATGGAGAATCGCCTTCTCAACCGAATCCTGGCCTCGGGAGAGGTGAATATCGAATAGCCAAGCGGATCCCGTCGCCCCAGGAAAACTTACAACTGCTTGAATACCTGCCCGATCACCTCTACCCTATTGCGTATGGCTGAACGCGAGAAAGTCACACTCTCGACTCTCCTTGCGATGAAACGCAAGAAGCGGCCCATCACCATGCTGACCGCCTACGACTACCCGAGCGCCCAGGTCGAGGAGACGGCAGGTGTGGACTGTATTCTTGTCGGCGATTCCGCGGCCCAGGTCATCCTCGGATACGACTCCACGCTCCCCATCACCCTCGATTTCCTCGTCACCATCGCGACGGCCGTCCGCAAGGGAGCCCCCAACGTCTTCCTGATCGGCGACATGCCATACCTCTCGTTCAACGTCAACGCGGAGGATGCCATCCGAAACGCCGGTCGTTTCATGGCCGAGTCGGGATGCGACTGCGTGAAGATCGAGGGGGACGCCCGCATGGCCGAGACCGTCCGGCTCATGTCCGCGGCGACGATCCCCGTCATGGTTCATCTCGGTCTGCGCCCCCAGGCGGTCCACCAGTTCGGCGGCTACCGCGCCCAGGGCCGGAATGCCGCCTCGGCCCAACAGTTGATCGACGACGCAAAGGTCATGGAGGAAGCCGGGGCCTGTGCCCTGCTCCTCGAGGCCGTGCCGCCGGAACCCGCGAAGATCATCGCCGAATCGACTCGGCTGCCGGTTATCGGCTGTGGTGCGGGGCCACACTGCGACGGGCACGTCGTGGTATTGCACGACATGGTCGGCATGACTGCGACACGCCTGCCGCGGTTTGTGAAACGCTACGCCGAACTGCGAGACACCCTCCGAAAGGCGGTGGAGGCCTACGTCGCGGATATTCAGCAAGGGGCCTATCCGTCGGAAGAGCATTGCTACCGGATGGATGATGGAGAGGCGAACCGGTTGAAAACCCATAAATCATAATGTCAACCCACACGGCCCGGAAGATCGGGTTCTGCCAATAGGCATCCCATCAGAAGGGTGTCTGTTCTTGAACAGAATGGATTTTTTGCACGAAAATGCGTAAATCTTCCCAAAAGCGGATTTTCTTTTGGCTTTATTGGGATAAGTCCGGTTATACTCTGTGGATAAGAGGTGAGTGGGAGAGGGCAAGCGTGGGTGAAGTGGACCTGAACGACCCATCCGGGTTGTGAGTGGTTAAGCTTCCAATTGGACGGGTGGATTGCAAGAACGATCCGGTCGCTGGATCCAGGGCGCGCGCGGTGTCATGGTTGCGTTCAGTTCCCATCCGGTAAGCGACAGCATGAGGAGATCACCAACTTGGCAGGTAGCAAGGGAGTGAAAATAACAATTGTGGTCGTGGCGTTCGCGGCCGCGGGCGTAATCTATATGACGACTCAGGGCGATCCCGAGTCGCCCCGCGAGCCGGAAGATGTCCGGCTTGTGGATCTGGTGTGTTTGGAGACGGGGGAGCACATCCAAAAGACACCCGTAGAGTTGAAACAGTTCGAAGCATCGAAGCCCAGACGAGGCGGCCGCAGGGGCATGCAGGCGCCGGAAGCGGACGCTCGAACCGTTTATCCCCTCGCGGATTGTGGCGAAGGCGGGGCCGTTCTTGCCAATCGCTGCCCGAAATGTGGCGGGTATTACGCCTCGGAAGATTCTGAGGGTAATCCGGCCACATGCGATATTTGCCAGTGAGCTTTGTAGCGTCGGCTTCCAACCGGCGAAATTGAACGATGTTTTGAATGAGTGCTATAGGATTCGGTTTGTACACCAGTGGAAACTGGAATTCCGAATAGTTGATATCCAGGCAGAGCCGAGAATTACAATCAGCCGGCGTCGAACACGGATGGTCCGGCAAGAAACGCCCCTTCGGCGGCAGGAGTTGATGATATGAAACGAGGCAGAGGTGGTTTTACTCTGATAGAATTGCTGGTCGTGATCTCCATCATAGCGGTGTTGATCTCCATCCTGCTCCCGGCCTTAGGCGCCGCGAAGGAAACGGCCAACGTCTCCGCATGTCTGAATAATCTGCGCAACATCAGCGGTGCTGCACAGTATTACATGGACGATCAGGATGGTCGGGCGAACCTTCCCTGGCACCTGGGTTTCGACTACGCCGGCCTTAGCGCGTCGGTCGCCTCCGAGTTTATCTACGGAGGCTTTCAAACGTCGATCCAGCACCCCGATTACGGCAATGGTGATTGGTATGTCTATCCCACCGAGATCCGCCCCTTCTCGCCTTACCTGGCCCAGGGCTCCGCGGGTCGCCAACCGGTCAAGACCTACATCTGCCCCTCGGATAAATCCAACACGACACCCCTCGTCGGCTCTGTAACACCCCCGATCGTGGTGGACGCCTTCTCCTCCTGGCAGGTCAACGGCAACAGCTTCCCGATCAACTGGTACTGGAATGAGGATCCGCAATTCGGGGTGAATTACAGCCTGCCCGCGATGAGCGATGCTGGAGCCAAGATGCTGCACGAAAAGGTCGGCGGCACGGCCTCGAGGTTCATCATCTTCATGGAAAACACCATGAACTCCTACATGCTGAACGCCCGACCCAGAAGCGGCCATTTCGGCGCCAGCCCGCTTCAGACACTAGGAATCGGCTGGCACCGCAAGTTCTCCAAATACTCCATGGCCTTCCTCGACGGCCACGCTGAGTATCGCTTCATCGACACCCGCTTTTCTGACGGTCCGGGCTACAACTCCTGGCCAGAACGGCCGTAGCAGTCGGGCGATGGCGAAACGTGTCTCGTCGTGTTGATACACGTTCACGCGGGGGAGTGGGCGGACAGTCGCTCTCTGCCGCCGCCCTATCGAGGTGGATGAGATTTCAGAAAAGGCTGCGGGGCCTGTTTTAAGGAACTATGATCCAAGGAGTCGTGGCGTGCTGGATAGGACGGTGGGCATAGCGGGGCATTCTTATTTTGATTGATCCGGTTGACTTTTCTCGGTGGATTCCCATCTTTCCGTTGCCCGATGTGGTGCTGATGCCAAAGGCAGTCCTGCCGTTGCATGTCTTCGAGCCGCGCTACCGGGCGATGACACGGGACACATTGGCCGGAAATCGCATGATCACCATCGCCCTGCTCAAGTCGGGTTATGAATCGCGTTACCACACATTGGATGTCGCCATTCATCGAGAGGTGTGCGTCGGCCGCGTTCTTCGAGAGGAACGCCTGCCCGATGGTCGCTACAATCTTCTCATCCAAGGACTGACTCGGGCCGTTATTCAGGACGAAAACACTGAACTGAGCTATCGCCGGGGACAACTCAAACCGATCCGCTCAATCGAAATGCAACCAGACGTCGAGTGCGCGTTGAAGCGGGAGCTGCGCGGTATGTTGCAGAGCCCGTCTCTGGTGACGCTGGCGCGGAAAGCGAACTGGTTGGAACTATTCAAGTGCCCGGACTTTACGTTTTCTGATGTGGTGGATGTGCTCGCTTCGGCTGTTCTCCCTAGCGCGGAGGAGAAGCAGCGTTTTCTATCAGAACCGCGGGTGGAGGCACGGGCACGATACATCCGCGATGTGATGTGCGCAGTCAGAGTGGAACTCGACAAACGCGAGGGTCGCCCAATTCGAATGAGAAGCTGGCCTCCGGAACTCTGCGACAACTGATCGGGCCCGTGACGGATGGCCAGCAGCCAGTGGTAAAACTGTGACACCGGTTTTCAACAGGTGCATTTCCAATGAAAACAGTTGATGCGACGTTCATTTACGACTTCCACCACGGACGGCTGGGCGCAACGTGATCGTATGATCCAATCGTAGCGCGATCATGCCTCAGACAGACCTCAAGCGAGCGTGATTCGATTCGGCGTGACCGGGCCGTCGATGGTACAAGGGTGTGGTTTCGCCGAGGGCTTTTTCCGGTATAGGATGGGCCGGGATTGTTCGCCGATACACGGGTTGACACATCTTTGCGGTCTTTATCTAATGAAGCCTTGGACAGGCGCACAATGTTGGATAATCGGCGCCATCATAAAAAGTCGTGATTCTGCGCCAACAGGAGACACCCTGAGCCGTTAACCACAGACGGATCATCCTCACCGGGGCCGTAGCTCAGTTGGGAGAGCGCTTGCATGGCATGCAAGAGGTCG
>CAYXGR010000170.1:1526-6850 GCA_964464525.1 uncultured Planctomycetaceae bacterium | reverse complement strand
GGGTGACTTGTTCAACGGCGGCGCCGCCGGCGGTAAGCTGGCCTCGATCCCCGAGCGACTTGCGCCAGCTTTTCATCACATGGCTCAGTTGCAGCCTGGAATTGGGAATCGGCTTGGTTGACGCCTCGCCCTTCTGATCGAGTGGATAGTAGAGCCGTTTTTGAAGATCTTTGTAGGCAAGTTCTCCATTGGGGCCGGATTCAAGGGTGCCGAGATAGAGGCAGCGCGTCAACACACGGCCGTCTGCCCCGGCGATCTCCTGCTTGCCCTCCAGGATGTAGCAATCACGAAGGGTGCGGCCGAGGTTGTTTCGGATATAGCTGCCTTCGCCGAATTGGCCCTTGCTTTCGTTCGTGACGATCAATTTTGCATCCAGCGTGCCGCCCAGCGGTCCATGCCAGCCGCCCTGGAATTCCTTCAGCGTCGCGCGAACCGGCACCCCCGCCAGAAACCCACCTGCCAGGGCCGACTGATACTTGCCGGGAGAGACGAAGGTCGATTCCCCCAGAAGGTCCGATGTAGACGACGGCATGGCCCGCAGCAGGCCGAATTTCGGTGGGCCGGGATCGTCGGGATAGCCGACGGGAAGCCTCAAATCCAGACTGGTGTGGTTCGGCGTCCGAACGCCCATCAAGCAAGTGGCATAGCCGAAGTCCTCGCCCTCCCGGGCGTCGACAATAGTCGTCTGTCGCAGGCGCGTGGTGAATCCGCGAAGGGTCCAGACCATCCCCGTTCCGAGCAAGGTGCCGGCTATGCTGACCCCCGCAAAGGCGGACCAGCAGACATGCGCCCATCCACGTCTCTTGAGGTAGGAGTAGGTGCCGACCGTGGCGATGAGGGTGTATGTAAAGGCGAACAGGATCGCGAAGATGAGAAACGTGGCGCCCAGACCCTGAAAACCGATCGTTTCGCGAACCTTTTGAAAGAGATTGACCGGATCGCGGTAGCCCATGAACGTATTCTGTTCTTCGCGCACCTTCGGCAGGCCCAGGAAATTCGAGGCGACGATTTTTTCGCAGATCTGAATGAAATCCGGCGGGTCTTCCGGATCGTAGGTGTAGGATGAGCCATCCTGATTGGGCTTGCTCAACATCGTCGGCGCGGGAAGCAATTGGGACAGGGATGCCCCGACAAAGGTCAGCATGCCCCTCCCAAGGAGCCGACGATAGGCAATCTGCGGACTGGCGCACTGCGAAGGGATGGCGATCATGCCGCGCTTCGGCGTCATGTCGCAGCGCGTGATCGGTCGGCGATTATATTCCTTTTCCAGGCCGCCGGCGTAATCGTCCCGTTGGACGATATCCACGGTGAACTCCTGTGCCTCGCGAACCGGTTGGACGCCCGTTATCTTCACCGGCAAGGCCGAAGCCAGCTTGGATTGGGCCAGGCTCTGCCAGTTTTTCCCCGAGCTGATCAGCAGCCGTCCGCCGTGCCGGACCCACTCGATCAAGGCGTCGATCTGCTGCGCCGTCAACCCCGCGCCCGCCGGATCGGCATCGTCCCAGACAATCGCATCGACCGACTCAAGGCCCTGCCACCGGGCCGGCAACTCCCTCGGAGACAACGGCCGAACCAGGCGCATATTCATGTTGCCGTCCGCTTGCCCCTGCCGGCGGCTGTCGAGCCAGGCCAGGTGCGGCAGCTTTCTGGGTTCGCTCAAGTCGAGAATCAGCAAGGTATCCGCTGGCGGCTGATCGCTGAAGCGAGGGGATTCCAGTTCGCTGACCTCCTCCCCGGTGTCGGTCAGGACATGAACCAGACGGCCGTCGGTGTCGAACAGTCGAACCGATAGCGTGTCGTTGCCCCGAGAGAGGTTGGGCGTGAAATAGACCTCATCCCCACGCCATTGACCGTCCGGCTCGATCACCACCTCCTGAACCGAGACGACGAGATCCCCATCCCGATCCTGCTGGCTGATGCGAAGCTCACCTTCAATCGGAGCGGCGCCGGAGTTCTTCAGCTCCACCTCGACGAAAGACCAGTTGCCCGAACGAACCGTGGGAGTCGCGCCCTCGAACAGGCCAACGCGGCGAATGCGAGCCTGAATCTGCCCGCTGGCGGGGAGCCCGCCGGGAAGCATTCCCAAGGCAGCTACACACGTCAAGATACTGCGGACTCGTCTCACGGTCCGGCTCCTCTATCTTGCATCACCGAATCGCGCTCGCGATCCGTCGCCCCCCGGATTCGTCTCATCACGGCTTTTCGCCATGACATTCGCACACCAGCTTGCCACAGCCCGGACAGCCGTTCGCGTATTTCTCCCGGACCACCTTCCCGAGATCGACGCCCTCGATGTTGGCCAGCGTCGCCAGCCAGGCCAGCACATCGGCGAATTCGCCCTCCTTCTCTTCATGGGAGCCCTCTCCGATGGCCGCGGCCAGTTCGCCCACTTCCTCCATCATCCATAGAAACGTACCCGCCGAGCCCCGCTTGCGGTCCTTCGCCGAGTACATCCTCTCGATAATACGCTGAAATTCTTCGATTTCCATTTCTTACCATCACATCAATCAGTTGGTTTTACGGGTGCCATGTTTACACGACCCGGTCTCATCGGGTCGGGTAAGCATGCCGGCAACTCGAAACTCTCTAATCAAACTTCTTCGGCGGCGGCATCGGCAACCGCTCCGCCCCACGCAGGGCTTCGGCCTTCTTCTGATACGTCTCCGCCTCCGTCCGGTTCCCCCGCGCCTCGAAAACACGAGCCAGACCCTCGTATCCGATGGACTTCTCCGGCAACATTCTACAGACAACTCGGTATTCTCGCTCCGCCCCGAGATATTCACCCATTTCGAACAAGGCATCGCCCAACGCACCATGCGTATCCACGTGAAAGGGATCAATGTGCAGCGCCTGTCGATACCAACGGACCGCCTCCCCGTATTCACTTCGCTTGAATCGCATCGCCGCCAGCCGCCGGGGGACAAATGGATCGTTATCCACCCGCCGGGCAAGCGCCTCGAGCTGTTCGATGGCCGCCGCCTCATTCTTCCGCCGAAGATAAATCGCCGCCAGTCGTCGATAGGTGTCCGGATCCTCGGGGAACCGTTTTTGATATTGGCGATACAGAAATATCGCCTCGTTCCATTGGGAATCGGCCTGCTCGACGTAGCCCAGGTACTTGATTGCAATCGGAAGATCCGGCTTCAGCCCATGCAGGGTGCGAAGATACGGCGCCGCCCGGTCGATCAGCTCCCGCCGCTTCGTCTCCTCCTTTTCGCTCAGCATCTTCCCAATCAGGAGTCGGGCCATGATCTCCAGCGCAACGGGTTGGTCTCTATCAATTTTCAACGCCTGAATGGCCGCCGCCTCCGCCTCGTCCCAGCGGCCGTCCAGCCACTCGGCCCGCGCCAACCGGCCAAGCAGCGCCGCATTGTCCGGCTTTACGCTGAGTTCCGATTGGATCGTGTCCGGATCTTCGACCGTCACCACCGGCAGGCCCCATGCCTCGACTTGCCGCCGTGCCCAGTCGCGAAAATCCCGATCGAGCTGCGCCGAATCGGTTTTCAAAGCGTGTTGGATCGCCTCTGCCTGAGGCAGATCCTCCCGAAAGGCCTTGATCAGCCGATTCACGACGCCTTCGCCCTGTTTTTCGATCAGATATTCCACCATCCACTCGCTTTGCGCGTAGGCCAGCGTCCCCCCATCCGGTCGATCCGAGCGGACGTATCCCCAGTCGATTTCGTCGGCCGAATACAACCGATCACGACGGACCGCGTCGTTTAACACACGCTTCCAGGCCCAAGAGCGCGGCGCCGGCTCTTCGTGAACCGCCAATCCCTCGGTCAGCCAGCGTGGCATGCGGTTTTTCGTCGCCGTCAGGGTGACGGCGTGTGTGAACTCGTGGCGGAGCATGTTCGCCCAGTTGTACCAGCCGAAGGGCCTCCGACCGCGAGGAGCCGTCAGGGCGATCACCCGCCCGCTGCAGGCGCCGATCGTGGCCACATACGGCCGGCCGTTGATCCGGGTGCTGAATCCGTCGTGGTGCGGGAACATTTCGACGATCGTCTTCATTTTCGGATCGGCGCCGTAGCGGCGGCACAAGTCCGCAGCCATCTCCTCCAACACTTCGGAGAAATAGGGCGCGATTACTCCGTCTTCGGCATCGTCGAATTTGAATACAATGTGCTCGGTCTCGATCCGCTCGAACACGTCGAGCCGATCAAGCAGATTCAACACGTCGAAGGTGCGCTGATTGAAATTGTCGAGTTTGAAGGCTGACTCCAGGGCCGTGCGGGCCTGGGCTTCTTCGCCCGTTTCCATGTACAGCAGCCCCAGTGACTGCCATGGCGACGCCCATCTCGGCGCAATCTCGATCGCCTTTCGAAAATGCTTCGCCGCTTCATCGTATCGCCGCGTCGAGGCCAGACCGCGCCCCAGTGCATCGTGAAACACGGCGGGCCGAGAGGTGATCTTTCTGGCTCGATCGAGCAGGTCTTTAATCGCTGACTTGTCACCCGCCAGACGTCTCGCCGTGGCGAGGGCTCCGAGCGCCTCGATCGAATTCGGATTCACCGCCAGGGCCTGTTCCGCGAAGGACGCCGCATCCTCATAGCGTCGCTCTGTCAGGCGAAGCTCTGCCAGCAGGCAAAACGCCCCGACGTGGTTGGGATTGACCGACAGCGCCGCGCGGGCCGATTGCTCGGCCTCTTCGAAGTTCCATTCGCCGAGATGGGACCACCCCAGGGCGATAGACGCATCCGCCGCCCGAGGATTCATTTTCAGGATGGATTCACACTCCGAACGTGCCTCGTCGGGATTGTAAGCAGCCAAGAGTTCCGCCCCCGCCAACCGGGCCGGCCAGTAGCGAGAGTCGGTTTTGTGCAGAACCTCGTCCGTATAGAAATCGAGCAGGAGTTGAGTACGATTCGTCAGGTTCGTGCCGCTCAGCACCGAATAGCGATAGAAGCCCCGGCCCAGATAAGTCAGCGTCTCGGCGTCGGCATCCTCCGGCAACGTCTCGCGGGTGAGGATGTCATTCAATAGCTCGTATGCCTCGATCGCCGCCTCTGTCTTGCCGATCATTTCCAACAGGCGACCCAATTGCCAGTGAGCGCGAATCGATTCCTCCTCGAGCGAGATGGCACGTCGATTCAGCCGGATCGCCTCATCGTATTCCCCGATCGCCTCGTGCAGCACCGCCCGGCAGGTCAGCCATCGGGTGGACCGATCGGCCAGTTTCTCAACCGCCATCAGCCGCGAAAGACCCTTGCGATAATCCCCCGTCTGAAGATCGATCGCGGACCGCACGCACGCCGCCTTGACGCGCTGTTTGGAAGTCTTCCCGAGTGTGTCCAGGATATCGATCGCGCGCGTGTATTCACCGC
>CAYXGR010000170.1:0-1426 GCA_964464525.1 uncultured Planctomycetaceae bacterium | reverse complement strand
CCGATCGCCGCCCCGAGCCAGATCGTGATCAGCACCGCCACGATGCCCACGCAACTCAGACGCAAAGCCCGCGACTTGAACTTCTGAACGCGCGGGGAATAGGTCGCATCCAGTCCATGATGCAGAATGGACTGTGTCACGATCTTCTCCTGCACCACGAAATACATGAACAGGACGACGTGAACCAGGCAGGTGAACAATCCGGTTAGAATGCCGAGCAGAAAGTGGCGCGCAAAGCCGGCCTGCCCGTGCACCATCAGCCCGGTCGTCGCGGTAATGGCCATGAGCAGAAGATCGCTCAGCGCCAGAATGCCATAGCTCGGTTTCATGCGGGAATTGTAACGGGCAGGCGGCCGGATGACACGTCTGAGGCGCCGGTTTCCGACCGGTTCGTACTACTGGCTAATGACCTGCAGCAAGAGTTACCGGATGCACTCAAATAGGAGTCACCCGAACGCACCTTCAGGGTTGCGCTTTCCTTTCAGAACGAACAGCCGGTTCGGCGATTCGTTCGGGATGACGGAGTTCCAAGTCCTGCAAGTGGTCGCAGAGTTTGTCAACATCGTTTCCGAATTGCTGGGACAAGTCACGCCGGATCGCTCGTACTTCTTCGATCAGAGGGTCGGTGGGTTGTTGGCCTGTTTGATCCGTGCTCATTCTTCATAATCCCATAAGAGATCCGGCGTCACGATCCTTGGTGGCAGATATCCTATCCGACGACATATGGTCTGAAGATGTTCGAGTTTGTTCACATTTGCCAAATGCCGAATGTTCCACGTCAGCATGTAGTCTATCCCGTGAACAGTCGCGACAGCAACATGGATCGCATCACCGGCAAGCGGTCCCGGCATCACCTTTTCGCGTACCAGGATTCTTGCCAACCCGCGAACACTTTCGTCAATGGGTAAGAGCGGAATCCCGATAATCCACTCAGATGCGTCGGCACGCTGTCGAAAATTCGGATGGGACAGCTCCAGCAATACTTCCTCAGAAATGAATAACTCGTGCTTTGCTCGTTGCTTCTGCCACCAATCAATACTCACTTGTCGGCGGTATGCACTCGCTGTGTCGGTTCGATCGGTCACAGTGGCGCTGACGTAGCTGGTCTCCAAGTATACCTGTCTCACGGTACCTTCCATGACTATCTGCCAAATCAGAGCAAACCATTTCTGCGCATAATCCTACAGGAACGACTCGATAGATGCGAATCGATAAGAAGGGGCTACAGTGCGTGGGGGGGCGAAAGAGCCTCAACGATACTGTGCGTTGAGTCTGCGTGTAATGTCCTTGGCCAGCTTCGCCGCGTCTGATCGTAGCCGGTCAGCCTGTGTCTTGAGCGCATCCCGCTCCGCCGCATCCTCGATCCCCGGGAGGTTGATCATCACATTCATCCGGGCACCCTCCAGACACGCATGCGCCAGAAAGG
>CAYXGR010000169.1:0-6871 GCA_964464525.1 uncultured Planctomycetaceae bacterium | reverse complement strand
AAGGCCGCGCCCAGAAAGAAAAAGTGCCAGTGGCTCAGAGACCAGCTCTTCAGCAGATTCGGCATCTGCAATTTTCGCTGAAAACGCCACATCAGCAGACCCATCAGCCCCACCAGAAAAAAGAAGAGGATCGGAATATGACGCGATTCCAGGTAGAGGTACGGCCAATCGTCGGTCGTGATCGGCGTGGAGTAAGAGATCGCCACGGGGAATTTCTGTTGCCACTCCGCAACCATCGCCGCCAACGGGCGATTCCCGGCGATCTGTTCCCGAGCGGTTGCCAGATCGCCGGCGATGAACATCGTCCCGCCCCACCCATAGTGCGTGGAGGGCAATCCAAAGCAGATCGGCTCCTCACCAAAGACACTTCGCAGCACTCCCGCGATGCGGTCCTCGATAAACGGCTTCACGGCCGCGAATGAAAGCACAACAACCCCATGCTCGGTCAACAACGACTTCGCCTGCTCCATGCTTTCGCGCGTGTAGACGTAGTGGTCCAGTTGGGCATTGGTCATCGATGTCATCGTGTGCGAATCCAGCAGTCCGAACGAGATCACGTCGAACTTTCGATTACAGCCCGCAAAATAGCTTCGCGCATCATCGTTCACCACCCTCACGCGCGGTGAGTCGTAGGGTTTCTCCGGATGATGCCGCGTGCCGATATCGATGATCGCGGGATCAATCTCCACCGCAACCACCTCCTCCACGCCCTGCCGCAAGGCCCCCGCAACGTCGTTGCCGGTGCCCGCCCCAACGGCGAGCAGACTCCGCGGATTGGGATGCAGCAGCGCCGGCAAGTCATACTGGCTGCAACCGCGCATCTTGGGCGGGTATCGCTCCGGATCGGCCATGACCGTCTCCGCTCGCAGATCCACGATCGCCTGAAAACCCGTGTTGTTGACTTCGACCGAGAGCTCACCCACCTTCCCCGCGCGATCCTCGATTTCACGAAGAACGAGTTTTTGATAGGGCGACCAATGCACACTGATGGCCTTTTGATCCAGGCCGGCGATCCAGGCCAGTCCTACGCAGCCTAATAGCAGACCTGTGTTGAGACGTGCATGGCTTCCTCGCCACAAAAAGGGAACCATCAACATAGCCGCCAGAACCATCCATACCCCGGGCGGCAGATACATCACGCTCAGGGCGACGAATCCCCAAATGCCCAGCAGGCTCCCGATCACATTGACCGAGTATGCTCGAATGGTATTCGGATGATCATCCAACAGCCTTCCAAGACAGCGTCCGATGGGCACAAATATCTCGGCGATTAACAATAGGAGCAAAAATGTGGTGGCGAGCCCCAGAATAACATACCCAAATGTCTTGATCGGTTGCTCGCTGATGGCATGATGCCAGATCATCACACCTTCCAAAGACCCGAGCAACTCACTGATGCCCCCCAGTGCGCGACGGGTGAATGGGATCGCCAGCAGCATGAGTAAAACCAGAAGAGGTGTGAGCAAGCGGCGAAAATCGACGGATTGGCGACAAGTGAAGGCACCCAGTCCAAGGCCGAGGAAGCAGACCACCAATACGGTGTTCTGCAGGTAAGCGAAAATGCGTACTTCCGTGCCGATCCAGCGGATCAGCATCAGTTCCATAAACAATCCCAGAACGCTGATCACCAGGATAGCCAACAATGGCCGTGACCGACAGAATAGAGGGAACGAATCAGGCGAATTCGAGTTATTGGACGGATCGTCCTGATGGTTGAAGGATGACTGTCGTGTTGATTCTTCTTGTGGACAAAGATCGGACGGTGGAGGCCCTTCGGCTCGGCTTCGCCCGGTGGGATCAACTGGTATCAGGGTGGACCCGGTCTGCTTATTGGTTGTTGTAATCACGAATAATCCCCATAGGACTCCGACTCGTTTCGGTCCATATCGGTTCGATTATGCGTGATCTTGATGTGACAGTTGCCCCAACAGCGTCTGATCGACAGTCAGACTAGCGTTGCTGATGTCGGACGATCTCGCCAGTGGAGAGATAGACCACATCTTCGGCAATATTGGTGGCATGATCTGCAATACGTTCGAGGTTCTTGGCGATCGACAGAATGTCCAGGTAGGCAGCGATGCTGTCGGATTTACCGGCCGCGTCTGCCACGACATTTCGGATAATCTGGGCATAAGCCGCGTCTATTACATCGTCTTCCAAAAGCACCTTCTGCCCGCCATCGGCGTCCTGATCACCATAGGCCTGAATCGCGGTGCGAAGCATACGCCGGACGTTGGCCGCCATCTTCCGGACGATCTCAACCTGATTTCTCACAGCGTCGTGTTCAAGGTGTTTTGCACGCTCAGCAATATTGACGCCACAGTCCGAGATCCGCTCCAGGTCATTATTGACCTTCAAAATCGTGCAGAGCAATCGAAGATCGGACCCGACGGGCTGATACAACGCCATCAGGCGGACGGTTTCCTCTTCGATCTGAACCTCTTCGTTATCTACCTCCAGATCTCGGCTGATGACCCTCCGAGCCAGCCGTTCATTGTCTTCGAACGCTGACTCACACGCCTCCTGAAGGATATCCTCGACAAGGCTGGCCATCCGAAGGGAACGGCGTTGTAATTCATCCAGCATATGAACAAAGTGTGCGGTCATGGGGTCTATCCGAATCGTCCTGTGATATAGTCCTGGGTCTTGGAGTTGCCGGGCTTCGTGAACATCATATTCGTATTGCCAACCTCGACAAGTTCGCCCATATACATGAACGCGGTCACATCGGAAACACGCGCCGCCTGTTGCATATTATGAGTGACGAGCACGACGGTAAAACGGCTTTTTAAGTCGTCGATCAGATCCTCGATCCGTGCAGTGGCGATCGGATCAAGAGCGGAACACGGCTCGTCCATCAGCAGAACTTCCGGTTGAAGTGCGATGGCCCGAGCGATACAGAGCCGCTGTTGTTGGCCGCCGGAGAGCGCCAGCGCGCTGTCGTGCAGTTTGTCCTTGACTTCATCCCAGAGCGCCGACTGTTTCAGCGCGTGTTCAACCAATTCTTCCATGCTGCCGCGGTAGCCATTAATCTTCGGACCCCACGCGATATTCTTGTAGATGGATTTTGGAAAGGGATTCGGCTTCTGAAACACCATACCAATGCGACGGCGCAGCGCCACGGGATCGGAACCGGTGGCGTACAGATCGTTTCCGTGAAACAGAACCGCACCATCCACACGCACTCCGGGGACAAAGTCGTTCATTCGATTCAGGGTACGAAGAAGCGTGCTCTTACCACAACCGGAGGGTCCGATGATGGCGGTCACGCGGCTGGTCGAGATGGACAGCGTCACATTTTTGACGGCCTCAAAGTTTCCATAACAAACCGTCAAGTCTTTTATATGGATCACCCCGTCGCCAACAGGTGTCATGGGCGAGGTGTCGTCGTCAAGATGCACGGTTAATTTCGTTTCCATGCCTGTATGAGCAGGCCCGGGGGCGTTTTCCATCAAGATCACCACAGACGCTTCCTTTGTTTCCACGCTCGAATACCAATTGCCAAGGCGTTCATAGACAGGAGGACTCCCAGCAGCACAATAATTCCGGCGGAGGCAAGATGGTGAAACTCGGACTGAGGCTCATCAAGCCAGTTGTATATCTGAATCGGCATCGCCGTGAAATCGCTGAAGGGGCCATCTGGTACGGCGGTACAGAACGTCAACCCACCCAACATAATCAGCGGCGCCGTCTCACCTACTGCACGAGACATGGCCAGGATGAGGCCCGTAATAATACCCGGCAAGGCCGCGGGCAATACATGCGCGCGTACGGTCTGCCATTGCGTCGCACCGAGCGCGTAGGCAGCATGCCGAACGGATGAGGGAACCGCGGCCAGTGCTTCCCGGCTGGCGATGATCACAACGGGCAACACCAACAGGCTGAGTGTCAGTCCTCCGGAAAGCACGCTGCGATCAAAGCGGAGCCATCGCACAAATACAGCCAATCCCAGAATTCCGTAGACCACCGATGGAACCCCGGCGAGATTGGCGATGTTCAACCTGATCAGGCGGGTGAGGCGGTTGTCGAGGGCGAATTCTTCCAGATAAACCGCGGCACCGATACCAATCGGTATACAGACAACCAGGGTGATGCCGATCAGCCAAAGGGTGCCGAAAAGGGCACTGTTCAGCCCGGCGTTCTCGGGCCAGAGCCTGGAGGGCGGATTTGCCAGAAATTTCCAACTCAGCCACGACCAGCCTTCCCCAGCCACGCTCACCAGCAAGACGGCCAACACGACCACGCCGATCAGTGTGATCATCAGAAACACACATGCAAAAAGATTAGCAAGAAGTCGACGTCGTGGCAGCCGAGGATTAAATAATGTTTCCGCCTGATTCACTCGTAAGCGCTCCTGAATCTTGTCAACACCCGTTGTGCAACGAGATTAATCGTGAGCGTAATCAAAAACAGCACGAGACCGACAGCGAAAATCGTTTGGTATTCAATGGTGCCGGCGGGCGTATCTCCCAGGCTGACTTGCACGATATAGGCGGTCATCGTCTGGATACTCTCGAGAGGATTGATCGTGAGCTTTGGAGTCAAGCCCGCTGCCAACGTGACCGCCATGGTCTCGCCAATGGCACGTGCAAAGGCGAGCAGCACGGCGGCCATGACGCCGGACAGCCCGGCTGGAAGGACTACGTGTGTCGAAACTTCCAGGCGTGTGGCCGACAATGCATAGGCGGCCTCACGCAAGGTGCGCGGCACGGCCTGAAACGCATCATCGCAGAGCGAAGTAATCGTTGGAATGATCATCACGCCAACTACCACAGCGGCGCTGGCCGCGTTGAAGGTGTTGGCGTCGGAGAAAAGCGGCTTGATCACGAATGGGGTAATGAACATCAGGGCAAAGAAGCCGTAAACAATCGTCGGAATGCCGGCCAGAATTTCGAGAATCGGCTTGATCACAGCGCGAAACCACGGCGGTGCGTATTCACTCAAAAACAATGATGAACCGACGCCGATCGGTACGGCCAGGATCAAGGCTCCGCCTGCCACCAGAAAAGTACCACAAACCAATGGCAGCATGCCGTAACTTCTCGGCTCCAACAGAGGGGCCCAGCGTAATCCGAACAGGAACTCGAGTGGTGAAACCTCGGCAAAAAAGTCAATCGACTCAGAAACGAGGATCCAGATAATCCCTGCTGTCGTGAAGACCGAGATGGCCGCACAAAGGAACAGCACCCCTCGAATCAATCTTTCCCTGGTGTGCAAGAGTCTCGTTGTCACGCTTTGGCCATTACACCGGTTATGCCGGCAATCTGTTGATTATCCACGGAAGACTATCAGGAACCGAATTCTCCGAAACAAAAGCGGCGCCGGAGGTCTTGCCTCTGGCTACCGCTTCGATCCATCCCCTCCAAGTTCTTCGTTTTACCTCTTGGGCTTGCAATCTGCTCTGCTTATCTAGCGACGAACAGCTTATTCAGATCCGTTGTTCCCTCGTTCGCCTCGGCCACGGCTGAGCCGGTCTTTCCGTCGTGCAGTCGCTTGAGACCAGCCTGGTACAATTGATCGGAAAGTGCCACATAGTTCACGCGAGGATGCTCAACGATCATGCGAGCATTCTTGAAAAAGAACTCCAGAAATCCGCGTACCTCGGCACGTTTGTAGGCATCCGCATTCACATAGAGGAACAACGGTCGAGACAGCGGCTTGTAGACACCAGACCGAATCACATCAAGACTGGGTTGTATGGGCTTGCCATTACCAGAGTCGATGCCAGCAAGCTTCAACTTCTTCTTGTTCGCCGCGTAGTATGAGTAACCGAAATACCCGATCGCACCTGGATCGCCCACAACACCCTGGACGAGCACATTGTCGCTCTCGCTGGCCGTGTAATCACTGCGACTCGCCTTCTCCTTGCCTACGATGGCCTTGGTGAAATAGTCGAATGTTCCACTGTCCGTACCCGGTCCGTACAGTTTCAGCGGAAGATCCGGAAAGCCCTTGCGAATCTGTCGCCAATTCCTGATCTCACTGCCCGGTTCCCAGATCTTCTTCAATTCCCCAACGGTCAGGTAATCGCAGAACTTGTTGGACGGGTGCAAAACGACTGCGATCCCATCGATACCAATGGGAACCTCGATGAAACGAACGCCCACTTTCTTCGCCTTGGCGAGTTCAGATTTCTTGATGGGACGCGAGGCATCACTGATGTCGGTTCGCAGGTCCGGCCTCGTGTCCAGGAACTTCTTGAATCCGCCACCGGAGCCGGAGATCCCGACGGTCACGCGTACGCCGGGGTTCTCGGCCTGAAACAATTCTGCGGCCGCCATGGTGATCGGCGCCACCGTACTCGATCCGTCGAGCTTCACCTTGCCGGACAGCTTGGTCTGTGCAGCGGCCTCACCCGTCATCACCAGGCTGAAGACCATCAGGACTAAGGTACCCAACATGGCCCGTAGAAATCTGGAACGCGTTCGAACTGATAGTAATGTACCCGTGTGATCCATTTCCTTGACTCCTTTTGGGATGTTCTGACATCGCCGAACTGCGGATTCAGATCCGAACATCCAACCATTCATTGATAAAATATGACCCACCTTTTTCTACCGTTTTCTACCGTCGTTTTTGACCACCCCTACAGCCCAAACAGCCCGGCAACTTGCGTAAACAGCGGCGCGATGAAGGCCGTGAAGAATCCCGTCAGCAGCACACTAAAGAAATCGCCGATCCCCGACACAAATTCCTTGAGAAACAATTCCGAAACCATACACCTTGCTCCTTGTTCGAACTGACCCGCTACACATATAAAAACTTACAGGCCGTATTACAGACTCATCTTGATTCGGATCCCGGCCACCATCGCGTGCGGATCCCCCTTGTCGCCCCCCGCATTCGTGACATATTGAAAGTCCGGGCTGAT
>CAYXGR010000168.1:3798-6933 GCA_964464525.1 uncultured Planctomycetaceae bacterium | reverse complement strand
AGACTGACTTGTTGCGGGAGACTGACTTGTTGCGGGCCCTTTGGGGCGAATGGCATGATCCCCTGCCGCCTGAACTGCCATGGACACCAACGGCCCTACCCGATGTGGGTGAGATCTGACTTCATTTCTCTCTTGATCGAGTCGCCGGCATTGACGCAGACATAATCCCTATCGCATTCTTACGTCTCAATGGACGATGTAATACGGCTATGATAGATAAATATCACGATTGTGCCCGGTGGAAACTCGATTCGATGACCCCGTTTTTCAGCCTCTTCTTCCCTGATCGGGAGTCCTTCGGGCGTATCAACTCCGATGGGTATGTGTCATCGATCTCGCCGATAATGGGTGACGATTCACGGTGAATCCCGGATTTCTCTTATTATTGGCGTTTCTGCTGACGGCCTATGGGGATGCCGGCCACATCGCCCATGCAATCCGGTCTGCCTTGCATTCCCCGTCGGCGACGACACAGCCTGCGACGAGTCACCCCGCCGACGATCATCCCTCATCCACCGCCCCGGCGAGCGACCCCCCAACTGACGAATTGGAGGAGCACATCCGGCTGATCACCGGTCGCAATACGCTCGAAGCCCGCGAAATCGGGGCCCGAAAGCTGTTGCGGAGCGGGTCCGAGGCCGGGACTCGGCGATTGGTCGCCATCCTCGGAGAATCGAATGATTGGGCCGCCAAGCAGGCCATCTGTCAGGCGATCGCAGGGCTGTCCGCCCCTCCCTCCACGATTCTGATTGAACCGTTGATGGCCCTGCTGGGCACACACTCGGAGGAAATGGATGAGCTGCTCGTCCGATCCCTGCACCGATTCGATGCCGGAACCTTCATCCCCCGATTGAAGGCACTCGCGGGGGATCCCATGCTCGACCTCGCCCAACGCAAGGCCGCGGCCCGGGCGCTCGGACAAACCGGGGACAAACTCCCCGCCGTCGCGGCCCTGATGGATCTGATCAGCACCGACGGCGACGGTCTTCGCGCTACCGTTCTGGATGCCCTGGCCGTGGCAACGGGTGTCCGGCACGCCGATCCGGCTTCTGCCCTGAAATGGTGGGGACCGCGTCGCAATATGACACAGCTTCAGTGGCTGTCTGAAGTGAACAGGCGTCGATCCAACCTGATCGCCCTCCTGCGCGCCGAAAACGACGACCTGATCCGCCGCCTGGTGATGGTCTATCGAGAATCCTACCAGCGTGCCACCGAGACTCAGCGACCGCAGCGATTGCTGGACTTTCTCGGCGATGAGTCGGCCGCCATCCGCGGACTCGGTCTGGATCTCATCAATACCAAGATTACCGATCGGCAGGAGGTGACCGATGCGGCCAAGTCCCGGCTGGTGGAGATGATCGCGGATCCTGATCCGGTCGTGCGGCGAAGCGCGGCCTTGATCGTGGGCGACCTGCGACCGGCGGGCGCATTCGAGCGCCTTCGGGATACCTTGAACACGGAGCGGGATTTCCGCGTCCGCATCGCGCAGGTCGTCGCCCTTGGGGGGATGGATGATCCTCGGGCGATCCCGGTGTTGATTGGTCGGTTGGAAGATGATTCCAGCGAAGTCACGGGTTCCGCGGTCTCGGCGTTGGGCATGCTCGCGCGGCGCGGTCAGACCGAGGAAAAGATGCGGGAGGAACTCAGCGGGACCCTGTTGAAACGTTACCGATCGATTTCGGAGGATGAGGATCTCCTTCGCCAGCAGTTTCTGGAGGCGTTGGCTCGGATCGGATCCAAATCGGCACGGCCGGTATTCCTGCGGGAGATGGATCCTCGTCGAAGCGTGCGGGTTCGCAGGGCCGCGATGGCGGGGCTGGCCTCATTCGCCGATGCGCAGGCTGCGGAGCAGATCCGACCTGCACTTAAATCCGCCGGCGCGGAGATCCGACTGTCCGCGGTTCAGGCACTCGGGCGGTGCGGTCAAGGCCGTGAAGATTTGGATGCACTGCTGCGCTGTATCGACACGAGTCAGGAATCCAACCCGGTTGTTCGCGAGCAGGCGTGGGAAAGTTATCTGGCAATCGCCAGCCGGATGCCGCCCCAGGCGCAGATTCAGATGGCCGCCTCATTCGCGCGATCAGGCGATGGAACCGCCCAGCGACATCGACTGGAACTGCTCAAGGCCCTTCAAAACCATCCGAAACACTATGAGCGGCTAAACTCGGAGGAACGGCTCGAATTGCTGGAGGCCATGGCCGACGCACGGTTTGAACTCGGCGAATACGAGGCCGCTGCGGCCAGCCTGAACGAACTCATGGAGATGCTCGGCGATGCCAAGACCCCGCCATTCGAGTCCGCCGCCGCTCGGCGCATCACGGCCTTGCTCCGGGCGAATCGCGACGAGGAGGCCCTGTCCTGTCTGGGGGACACGGCGGCGGCGATCCTTGCGATTGACAAGGAGCGGGATCCCTCCGGATTGATCGAGGCGGTCCTGGCCGAGGTGCGCACCCGGCTTGAATCCGCCGCGCTTTCCGAGGAATTCAGCGCCTTGTTCAAGCTGTATCTGGCGTGTGAAACCGTACGGGCTTCGCGAAACATGGCCGCGACGGAAGAACTCTCCAGGCTCCTTGAGCAGATCACGAGGCGTCGCGACGCCCGCATCGCAAGCCTGCTCGACGCACTGGGCGACAACACCGATGTGAACCAGAAGCTGATCTCATTCGGCCCGGAGCTTGTCCTCCCCCATATTCATGCCCGCCTGATCGGCCCCGCCACGACATCGGCGCCGGCCGGGAAAAATGAGACACCACTTGTCGAGATGGCCCGCGCGCTCGCGCCCGGGTGGTCCGGATATGTGCCGGGATGTCCTCCGCAGGAGCGGACCGCCGCGCTGGAGCGGCTGAAAGAGATCATTGCCACGCCGCCGGTATCGAATCCAACCACGGCGCCGACGTCCGCTCCGGAGTGAGGCCGAAACGTCGAAAGAGTCGCAATACACCGGGGTGGGTGGTGTACCCGCGACGACGCCATGCCCGCGCCAACGGCTTGGGCATGCCACCCTACCGACTCCGTCATGCCCGCTTTCGGGCTCCCTACTTGGTCGTCCTCAACGGCTTGGGCATGCCACCCTACCAACGCCGTCATGCCCGCTTTCGGGCTCCCTACTTGGTCGTCCTCAACGGCTTGGGCATG
>CAYXGR010000168.1:0-3698 GCA_964464525.1 uncultured Planctomycetaceae bacterium | reverse complement strand
CCGTCATGCCCGCTTTCGGGCTCCCTACTTGGTCGTCCTCAACGGCTTGGGCATGCCACCCTGACGGCTGGGGCATACCACCCAACTGTGACGCGATAACCGGGGGATTTCCGGCGATAACAACAGCCCGTGTTTGTCCGAAATAGACCGGCACCAATTGCGCCCAACGCTCGGCAAAAAAAATATGAGTTTCGCTTGCTTTTTCTCGTTCTTATTGTACTAATAGATTAGGCGCGATGAGCGACAGGAGCGCTAAGCGGGGCGACAGGCGCAAGCCGGCCCCGCAACCCGACTCACGAGCACCCATGCGTGCTTCTGCGGGCTTATGCAGATTATCATGGTAGGGTTGCCGCTGGTCGCTCATTGTGCCTGACTTTTTTTTACGATCCCACCACATTTTTACGCCCGCCCCATATTTTACGCTCCCCTGCTGCTCACAATTTCGACCATGCCTCAAAGAAATCTGGAAACGTTTTGCTCACACAACCTGCGCCGCGGATCACCATCCCGCCGAGCTTGAGTCCCGCCAGTGAAAAGCTCATCGCCATGCGATGATCGTCATAGGTGTCGATCGCCGCGGCCTTGGGCAGCCCTTCGGGGAAAATCGACAGCCCGTCCGCATGCATCTCCGTGCGAACCCCCATCCTCCCCAATTCCGCCGATAAGGCCGCCAGTCGGTCCGTCTCTTTCACACGCAGGTTCGCCACGTTGCGGATCCGCGTCGGACCCTCGGCAAACGCCGCCAACACGGCCAGCGTCTGCGCCACGTCCGGCATGTCGCCCAGGTCGACATCGACACCACGCAGAAGGCCATCCTCCGGCCCGTGAACGGTCGTTCGCCGCGCCTCGAGTTCCACACTGCAGCCCATCTGCTCAAGCACCCCGACGATGCGAATATCTCCCTGGCAACTCTCCCGCCCCAGACCCTCAACCGTGATTCGCCCCCCCGCCAACGCCGCCGCCGCGAAGAAATAGGAGGCCGCCGAGGCATCGGGCTCAACGGCATAATCCGTCGACGTGTAGGATTGACCGCCCGGCACAATGAACCGGCGGAAATCCTCCTCAACGACTGAGACCCCGAATGCCTCCATCACCTTCAGCGTCATCCCCACATACGGCTTGCTCGGCAATGGGCCGGCGATCTCTATCAGCACGTCGCTGGACGCCAACGGCGCGGCGATCAACAGGGCCGAGACAAACTGGCTCGAGGGAGTCCCCCGAAAACCGGTTCGTCCGCCGCGCAGGCCGTTCGCCCGAATCGTCAGCGGGCAGCACCCTTCCCGATCCTCGTAGCCGATCGTCGCCCCAAGATCGCGCAGTGTATCGACCAGATCCCCGATGGGGCGCTCCCGCATGCGCGGGATGCCGTCCAGCCGATAGACGCCGTGGCCGAGGCAGCAGGCGGCGGTCAGAAAGCGCATCACCGTCCCCGCGTTGCCGCAAAAGATCTCGGCCTCGCCGCCGGGCCAATGCCCGGACCGGCCGGAGACATCTGCACGACATATGTCTTCATCTATGCGCAGCGGCACACCGAGGGTCCGCAGGGCGGTGATCATATGCCGGGTGTCGTCGGCAAAAAGCAGATGAGACAGTTCGGAAGTGCCGCCGGCCAGGGCGGCAATGAGCAAGGCCCGATTGCTCAGGCTCTTGCTGCCCGGCAGGCGGACCGTGTGATCCAGGGGGCCGTCTGCCGGTCTCAATCGGACGTCATCGCCGGCATTCATCATTCGCTCGGTTGCCGATTCAGGGCGGGATCGGCGTATTGGGTTTCATAGTATTTCTGATAATCACCTGAAACGACTCGATCCAGCCATTCCTGATTCGCAAGATACCAGTCGATCGTACGTTTTAGACCCACATCGAAATCAAACGTCGGCCGCCAGCCGAGTTCGTCTCCGATGCGCGTCGCGTCGATCGCATAGCGAAAGTCGTGCCCCGGCCGATCTTTCACGAAGCGGATCAGCGATTCGGGCTTGCCCAGATGCTTCAAAATCGCCCGGACGACCTCCAGATTCGTTCGCTCACTGTTGCCGCCCACGTTGTAGATGCGGCCTGATTGCCCCTTCGTCAGAACCGTCCACAAGGCACGGCAGTGGTCCTCGACGTGGATCCAGTCGCGGACGTTGGAGCCGTCGCCATAAACAGGCAATGACTCGTCCCGCCGGGCGTTGTGGATCATCAGCGGGATCATCTTCTCCGGAAATTGGAACGGTCCGTAGTTGTTCGAGCAGCGCGTCGTCAGCACGGGCAGCCCGTAGGTCGTCCCGAATGCGGAGACGAGATGGTCGGCCGCCGCCTTGGAGGCGCTGTAGGGCGAATGGGGGTCGAGCGGCGTCTCCTCCGTGAACAGACCCGTCGGCCCGAGCGAACCGTAGACCTCGTCGGTCCCCACATGGAGAAACCGCAGATCGCCGCAGGCCCGAGCAACCTGCAACAGGCTGAGCGTCCCCTGAACATTCGTGCGAATAAACGCCCCCGGCCCGACGATCGATCGATCGACATGGCTCTCGGCCGCAAGGTGCGCAATCGAATCCACTTCATGTTCGCGGCACAGTTCGACGATCGCGTCCGTCTCGCAGATGTCCAGCCGGGCAAACGTATATCGCGGGCCTTCAGCGAGGTCGATGAGGTTTTCCAGGTTGCCGGCATAGGTCAGGCAGTCGACGTTCACCACGCGGACATCCGGGGTACTCGCGAGGACGTGCCGCACGAAGTTCGCGCCGATGAAACCGGCGCCGCCGGTCACCAGAAGTACGCGGGGAGTGAATGAGCCGTGTGACACCAAGCCTTATCGCTCCTCAATCAATGTCTGAACACGGGCGAGGGATTCGAAGGTTCCGGCGTCGGACCACCAGCCTTCGAGCCTGCCGTGGCTCATGTCGCCGCGCCGGATGTAGGCATTGTTGACGTCCGTGATTTCGAGTTCGCCTCGGCCGGAGGGTTTCAAGCCGCGGATGATATCGAAGACGTCGGCATCGTAGAAATAGACGCCGGTGACGGCATGGGACGATTTCGGTGCCGCCGGCTTCTCCTCGATCCCGACGACGCGCTCGCCATCCAGCTCGGCCACGCCGAAGCGATGGGGATCAGACACCTTCTTCAGCAGGATCCGCGCCCCGCTCGACTGCTCCCGATAGCAATTGGCCTCATGCGCCAAGGCGTCCTCGAACAGGTTGTCGCCGAGGATGACGGCCAACCGGTCGCCGCCACCAAAGTTCTCGGCCAACCCCAACGCCTGTGCAATACCCCCGGCCTTGTCCTGAACCTTGTAGGTAAACCGCACGCCGAACGCGCCACCCGAGCCGAGCAGGCTCACGACATCACCCATGTGCTCGACACCCGTCACGATCAGAATCTCGTCGATGCCCGCCGCGGCGAGTTTTTCGATCGGGTGATAGATCATCGGCTTGCGGCCGACCGGCAGCAGGTGCTTGTTGGTCACTTTGGTCAGCGGCATCAGCCGGGAACCGGTCCCCCCCGCCAGAACAACGCCCTTGATCCGTGTGCTCATGTGTCTGAAGATCCTTTCGCGAGGCAGGTATTGTCGGTGAGAATGCCGCCGGTTTCAAGCCGCGTAGTGTAGCCCTGGGTTACTGAGAAACGGCGACACAACTCTCACCGGCATAGATTTCAGTGTATAATGATTGAGTCATGATAAAAATGCAGTGGCTTTCCACTGGAGTAAACGGAATGGAAAG
>CAYXGR010000167.1:3821-7006 GCA_964464525.1 uncultured Planctomycetaceae bacterium | reverse complement strand
AGCGTGTGGCATGCCCAAGCGAAGCGCCGGGTGGCATGCCCAAGCGAAGCGCGGGCATGGCGGGTGCCCCATCATTTCTCAATAGAAAGCGTAGCACTAGAAAGGGTGGCACTGTCAAGGCACGATCCCCAAGGATTGTGCCTTGGCAGTGGCGAGCACGCTCATAACCCAACCGCCAATCCCAATCCCCATGTGAGGGATTAAACCCGCCGCTTCAGCGGCATTCCACACCAAAGGCAGACCTCAGGCCGGTCCATAGGACAGATAATAATTCACAGCATCCCATCAAATCATTCAGCCCGTTTCGGCATTTCATCGTTTCGACGTTTCCCAAAGGAACACGGAGCAAGACTACAGGGCATATGAAGGAAAGCGAATCACTACGGAAGATCATCAGAACCCGAAAGAATGAACAAAACAAATTCCGTTAATGTTCGCTATTTTCCACTATAAATCAATTTTTTCGCATGATTTTAACCTTCGATGGAGGCGTCCCAATGTCCCGATATTGGCACATGGCCACACAAAAATAAAAAAATCCGCACGAAACGACTATTTTTTGGGGGACCGAGTTATCGGCCAAGTGGCATGCCTGAGAAGCCGAGGGCTTCAGCCCGTGAGGCCAGAGTAGCATGTGCGGGTGCCGGGCGCCGAACCCTACCCTCCAGACGTGGGGAATGAATCGTGCCGATTCATCGCACACATCGGAATATCAACTCCCTGTTGACCGATTATAAAGTGGGGGCGAGAGACATTGAACCTGACCCCGTGTTCCGATACGATCAAGATCGGAATTGAAAAGCGATTGTCCCCGTGTCGTCGGTTGGCGTTCGCTGATTGGAGAAATCATACAGGTCGTCATGCCGGGCTTCGATCCCGAAGAAGGCACCCATCATCGGCTCGGGTGCACCTGTACCGCCTTGTATTCGATCCGCGGGGAGGGAGTAGGAACCACTCCGTCAAATGATGAAATCGTCGCTCCGACCGTGGCCCGGCCGGCGCGCCGGCCTTGCCGTCATGATGTATATATACCAATGCACCTTTCGAGCCATGTCATGAGATTGACATTCATCATTTTAGGCGGATGGACGATCGTCCTTTCCGTGGTGACGACAGGTTTCGCCCAGCCCGGCCCGTTGCCCCTGCCGACCACGATCAACAATTTCTATGTGCGCGGAACGCAACCGAACGGGCTGGATCCCGCCAACCTGATCATCCCCGCAGGCTTCGAATGCGCCGGTTGCCACCAGGGATTCGGACCACCTGAGTTGAACTCGGCACGGATTCCCGAGGAGTGGTCGGGCAGCCTGATGGCCCAGGCGGCCCGTGATCCTGTGTTCTACGCCTGTCTCGATATTGCCGAGGCGGATGCGCCGGGATCGGGCGACATGTGCATCCGCTGCCACGCGCCCAAGGCCTGGCTTGAGGGCCGGTCGACACCGACCGACGGCTCGGCGATCTCCTTCGAGGATCGGGACGGCATTACCTGTGCGTTTTGCCATCGGATCGTCGATCCATTCGATCCGATGTTGGACGCACCGCCGATCGATGACACGATCCTGCTGAATCTCGGCGCCGACGCACCGATTCAGTCCATGGACCTCGGCACACCCAGCAGCCCCGGCAACGGCGGCAACGGCGGCTACGTCGTCGATCCGTTCGATCGTCGACGCGGGCCGTTCCCGCTTGTTGAAGACGGCTTTCCTTCGCCCCCGGGTGTGGAATGCAACAGTTTTCACCTCGGCATCACTTTCGGGAAATGTGTCGACGAATTTGGCGATCCGGCGGGATGCCCAACCTTTCAATCACCATTTCATACTCGACCCGAATTGTGTGCGACCTGTCACGACGTGAGCAATCCGCATTTTCGCCCGAACGCCACCGGATCCGCATTCATCCTGAACGATCCCGACACCGGCCATCCGACCGGCAACAAGTACGAGATGGTGCCGGTCGAACGCACCTACAGCGAGTGGCTCAAGAGCGCATTCGCCGTCGGAAACGGCGTCGATATGGCGGGACGCTTCGGCGCGCCGGGCCAGACGTTTGTGTCGTCGTGTCAGGACTGCCACGTTCCGAGGCACACCGCCATGGGCTGTGCCTTCAGCGGCGGCGATCGGGATGATATCCCCCAGCACACATTCAGTGGCGCCAGCCATTGGGTGCTCGACGCCATCGCGCTGCACTACGGGCCGAGCGGTCCGCTGGCAGGGTTCCCCCCGCCCGATCCGGTGAACGGGCAGGATCTCGATGCGGCCACCGTGACCGCCCTTCAAGACAACAAGCTGCGAAACATTCAGATGCTCGATCTCGCGTCCGACATGGCCGTGGTTCTGGACGATCCGCAAATGACGGGGATCGATCAGTTGAAAGTGACGGTGACCAACCAGACCGGTCATAAACTTCCGAGTGGCTATCCCGAGGGCCGACGAATCTGGCTGACCGTCGAATTCTTCGACTGCACCAGCGCAACGACGCCCATTGCCGTATTCGGCGGTTACGACATGACGACAGCCACACTCGATACCGCCACGACCAAGGTCTATGAGATGGCGGCCGGAACCGATGCCGCGCTGGCCGCTCAGTACAACCTGACACCCGGCCCGGGCCATCACTTCGTGTTGACCAACGCAATTTTCAAGGACAATCGCATACCCCCCCGCGGCTTCACCAATGCAGGCTATGCCGCGGTGCAGGCCAGTCCGGTCAACTACAACTATGCCGACGGGCAGTATTGGGATGACACGTTCTACGACATTCCGAGCTATGCCACCGGCGCCCACGTCACGCTCTACTATCAGGCCACGAGCCGGGAATACATCGAGTTTCTACGCGACAACAACCCGAACGCCGGTGTCGATCCCTTCAATCGAGGAGAGTTGGCCTATGCATTGTGGGATGCGATGGGGAAATCGGCTCCCGTCGTAATGGATGTCGTTGGCGATACGATCTTGTTCGACGTGGAATTGAAGGGGGATTTGAATGGAGATCGGCTGGTCGATGCTGATGATATCACCGATTTTGTCGGGGTGCTGATCGGGACGGTCATGGACCCGCGCCAGATATGTGCCGCCGACATGAACGACCTTAATGGGCCGACCGTGGTAGATATCCAACTGTTCGTGGACCGACTCCTGGGACTATAGACCGCGGGAGGGGTGGCATGGTCAAGCTCTGGGGGTGGC
>CAYXGR010000167.1:0-3721 GCA_964464525.1 uncultured Planctomycetaceae bacterium | reverse complement strand
CCCCCCCATTTTGGAATCCCCAAGAATATAGGAATGCAAGTAAGAAACTTCGCATCCTCATTCCATACAGGCTTTTAGCCGGATTTGAGTTCCTGAGCATGGGATGCTAAGATGCCGTGTTTTGGATTGAAATTGGATACGCAACGAATGAAACTCACAAACCACCTTCCCCGTAAACTGATCAAGGTTCCCCTCGAAGCTGCGGATAAGACCGAAGCCATCACTGCCCTGGTTGATCATCTGGTCGATTCGGGTACGACGGAGAAGCGAGACCTGCTGCTCCAGGCGGTGCTCGACCGGGAGGCACAACGCTCGACCGGTATCGGTCACGGCTTCGCCATTCCGCACGCGAAGTGCGACGCCGTCAAGGAGCTGGTCATCGTATTCGGCCGTCCGGTCGAGCCGATCGACTTCGCGGCCGTGGACAATCTCCCGATCAGCCTCATCGCCCTGCTCGTCAGCCCGACGAATGCCACAAGCACGCATATCCAGGCATTGGCCACGCTCAGCCGCATGGTCAAAAACGAAACGGTTCTTAAAGGTCTGATCGAAGCCGAAAACGCCGACGAGTTCTATCGCATCATCGTGGACAACGAGAACGAATCGACATCTGCTTGAATCGATAACTGCTAGAATCGATGAGTCGGGCAATTTTCTGCCTGGCGTTTTGAAACGAGTGGAACGTGGGCTAGAATGGGTCGATGTCCGATCTAAATCCAATAGCGTATCCCAGACTCCGTCCCGTTGACGTCCAACATTCCCAGACACATCCCGGCTCGTACGATCTTCGCGATGCGTCCGGAATTGCCACGTCCGTCTTCACAATATCTCAGACTACGCTCTCAATCCTGGTCTATATGGATGGCAGCCATGACCGACCGACGATCCAGGCGCACTTCTACCGACGATTCGGCCGTATGCTGTTTACCGATCAACTCAATCAGCTTATCCAACAACTGGACGAGGCACGCTTTCTCGAAGGCCCGGGATTCGACTCGCACATGGAGCAATTGGTCGCCGACTACCGAAATCGGTCGAAGCGGCCCGTACGCGACGTCCAATCACTCGGCGCGCCGATCCATCAACTCGACGACTACTTCGACGAAATGCTTGTCGAGCGAAACCCAACAAGGAAGCAGGATTGTGATGATCTGACGCAATCGAACTCGATCTCCCACAATCGCGTCGTCGGCATCGTCGCCCCGCATCTGGACTACGAACGCGGTGCCCCCTGCTATGCCGCCGCATACCAGGATCTGGTTCAGCGGACGACCGCCACGCGATTCGTCATCCTCGGAACCAATCACTTCGGCCAATCGCGCTCGGTCGTCGGCACCCGTATGGATTTCGATACTCCATTCGGGATTGTTCCGCACGACGGCGCATTCATGCGTCGGCTGGACGAGCGGTGTGGCTTCGATCTATGTAAAAACGAGCTGGATCATCTCGCGGAGCATTCGATCGAACTTCAGGTTATCCTGCTCAAACACCTGCTGGGCGATCGTAAATTTGTCATCGCGCCCTATCTGTGCCCCGATCCCTGCGGGCCGACCGGCACGGCGCCGGTGAACGGGAAAGGCGTGGACTTGAAGGTATTCGCCGGGGCGCTTCGAGAGGAAATCGCGGCGGATGATCGAGAGACCTGCCTGATTGCCGGGGCCGACTTGAGCCACGTCGGTCGTTATTTCATGGATGATCGTGAGCTCAACTCGGACGCGTTGGCGCAAGTAGAAGCATCTGACCGTCTCGCACTCTCACACATCGAAGGAGACGATCCGGAGGGGTTCCGCCAAGTAGTCGCGGATCGCGACAACGACACCCACATTTGCAGCGTCGGATGCATCTACGCGCTGAGCCGCGCGTTGGATGGGCAGGCCCGGCCGCGATTGCTCCACTATCATCAGGCAGTCACGCCGGAGGCCCAGAACTGCGTCACCTGCGCGGCGATGGAGTTTGTCAAACTTGAGGATCAAGCTCGCTAGGCTGAAACTTTCGCATATACTTCGCCGATTCCTTTGAGCCATTCAACATCACCGGCCTTTGCCTTGGAGTGGACTTCACGGAGGAACTCCACTGTTTTTGGTTCATAGCAGGGCTCACTGGGATCATCAATGGGAACCACCGCCTCTACTTCAATTCGCACTACGATAGGGGGAGCGTGAATCCAACGAGTATGTCGAGTACGTTTTCCTTCGAAATTCATGTGTCACCTGTCGAAATAGTGCACCGTCACAAGTTTCGCGGCGTGATGATGCGGCAGCCAAGACCAGACCGCTTTGACCGGGGTGCCATCTGGTAGAAGTTGCTCCACCTCCACGGCTGGATTCGGGCGGTCAGACGGACGTTCGAGGATTAGTTTACCTTCTGCGAGTCCTGCGACTACCTGCCAATCCGGGATTCCCCGATCGTCGAGTTGATTTCCTGCATGTAAACCCACCAAGTATCGATCTTCCTGAACAGCCGCTCGTATTCGATCAAACAACTCACCCATTGGTGGCCTGCGTTGTGTCTGGTACCTGCATTGTACGTCGCTCGGATCGTCTGATGCAAACCAATTATGGAACACAGCCGAAGCGAAGAGTGGATGTCATGACGCGATAACCTTCCCGAACGCGGCCGTGCCCGATCCGATCTCAAACTTGTAGCCCTGCGCGGCCAACGTCCATTCCATCGCCGCGATTGCCCCGACGGTGTCGACCTCGTCCACGTAGCCCATGTGGTTCAGCCGGATGATGTTGCCCTTCAAGTGACCTTGGCCGCCGGCGCAGTGGATGCCGAATCGGCTACGGAGATCCTTGCGCCATCGGCCCTCGTCGACCCCGTCCGGAACGCATACAGCCGTCACCGAATCGACCGGGTCCGCCGCAAAGACCTTCAGCCCCATCGCCTCAACAGCGGCCCGCATTCCCCTGGCCAACAGAGCCGAGTGGGTCCATACGTTTTCAATGCCCGTCTCCTTGATCTGCGTGAGCGTATATTTCAACCCACTGACCATCTGGTTGTTGGGCGTATAGGGTGTGTCGAACTTCTCCATGCTCTTGCGATAGGCCTTCAGATCGTTGTAGTAGGCCGGGGCCTGGTGAGAATCGATCACCTCCCAGGCCCGATCGCTGACCGCGACGATGCCGAGACCCGGCGGCAGCATCATCGCCTTCTGTGAGCCGGTCACGGCAATATCCACCCCCCATTCGTCCATCTTGAACGGAATGACGCCGATCGACGTGATACCATCCACCAGACACAATGCACCGTGATCGCGGCAGACCTTGGCGATGCCCTGGCATTCGCTCACGCTCGCGGCGCTGGTCTCGGAGTGGACGAAGATGACGGCCTTGATGTCGGGCGCGGCCTTGAGCCTGGAGGCGATCGCCTCGGCCTTGAAGCCGTGGCCGTATTCGAGCGTGTATTCGACGTGCGGCAGCTTGAAGCGGGCGAGGATGTCACGCCAGCGCTCGCCGAACTTGCCGGCGTGGCACACGAGCGTCTTCGTATCGGGCTTGCAGCAGCCGATGATCGCCGCCTCCATCGCCGCCGTCCCGCTGCCGGTCACAACCAGCGGCGTCGTCTCGGTCTGAAGGACGTGGCGAAGCAACTCGACGCATTCGCGCAATATCTCTCGGAAGCCGGCGGTGCGATGGTGGTCCAAAGGCTGGGCCATCGCCAACATCGCCTCGGGGCTGACCATCGTGGGACCGGGGGTGAACAGGCGTAGCTTAGTCAT
>CAYXGR010000166.1:3692-7023 GCA_964464525.1 uncultured Planctomycetaceae bacterium | reverse complement strand
TTCCAACCGGTGCGAATCACTCTTTCTTCTGTGGCACCGGTTTCCAACCGGTGCGTAACTCAATACTCGTAACTCGAAACCCACCACTCATATCAACGTCCCGTTTCGAGTACAATTCACGCCCATCCTTATAACGGGAGACTCCCCATGACGCACAGCCTTCGTTTGTTTGCATATATCGGCGTATTGTCGGCCACCTTCAGCTTCGGATGCACCGCACCCCGACATCCCGCCGATCTGATCGTGACCGGTGCGACAATCTGGACCGGCGATCCCGACCAGCCGAGCGCAACCGCCCTCGTCGTCCGCGACGGCCGTTTCGTTTACGTCGGCAACGACCGCGACGCCGCACGTTATGCCGGCGCGCGTACTCATCAGATTGACGCCAACAACGCAAGCCTCATCCCCGGCATGATCGATGCCCATCTTCACCTGATCGGCGGCGGTCTCCAACTCGCTCGCCTGAATCTTCGCAACGTGCCTGACCGTGCGGCGTTTATCGATGCCGTAGCGCGACGTGCCCGCGCGACAGCCGGGGGCCGATGGATTCGCGGCGGTCGCTACTCCACCGAAAGCTGGCCTGATCCGACACAGCCGAACAGGTCGTGGATCGATCCCGTCACGCCCGATCATCCCGTTCTGCTGTCGCGGATGGACGGCCACGGCGCCCTGGCCAACAGCGTGGCCCTGCGTCTCGCGGGCATCGACCGAGACGGACCGCCCGACCCGCCCGGCGGCGAGATCGAGCGCGATCCGACGACACGCGTACCCACTGGCATCCTGAAGGATTCGGCCATTGGCCTGGTGGCGGAGCATATACCGCCGCCTTCGGACGCGGAACTCGACCGCGCCCTGACCGCGGCGATGCGTGAGGCCAACCGTCACGGCATCACGTCGGTCCACACGATGTCGCCCTGGTCCGTATTGGAAACTCTGAACCGCGCCGCTGGCGCCGGCACCCTCACCCTCCGCGTCCGCCAATTCGTCAACGAATCAGACTGGCAACCCTATCTCGATATAATCCGAGACTCGGCGCCCGATCAGAGCCGCGCCCGTGAGGAAGCGGTCAGCGTTGGGCTAGCAAGAACCCGCCGCCAATCCGAGCCCCGAGCGCAAGCGAGCGGGAACAACACCAAACCCACTCAATATAACGACAACAACATGCTCCGCGTCGTCGGCTTCAAGCAGTTCATGGACGGTTCGCTCGGCTCCCGTACCGCCTACATGGCCGAACCCTTTGCCGACAACCCACCCGAGCAGCCCGACCGCCACGGCCTGCTCAGCGCGATCATGCATGAAGACGGAAAGCTTCAGGCCATGTGCGACGCCGCCGTCGCCGCAGGCTTCAGCCCCGCCCTCCACGCCATCGGCGATGAGGCCAATCACCTCGCGCTCGACATCTACGAACATGCACTCAATCCCCAATCCGAAATCCGAAATCCGAAATCGTCCTTTCCACGCCCCCGCATCGAACACGCCCAGCACCTTTTGCCGGCCGACATCGCCCGCTTTGGCCGGCTTGGCGTTGTCGCCTCGATGCAGCCGCTCCACAAGGCCGACGACGGACGTTATGCCGAACGGGCCATCGGGAAAGAGCGGTGCCGGACGAGTTATGCGTTTCGGAACCTGCTGGACGCCGGCGCACCGCTCGCTTTCGGCAGCGACTGGCCCGTCGTCTCGCTCAACCCGTTTCTCGGCATCCACGCCGCCGTCACGGGCCGAACGCTCGACGGCAAACGCTTCGTGCCGGAGCAGAATATCACCGTGGGAGAGGCCCTTCGTGCCTACACCCGCGGCGCCGCGTTCGCCTCCGGCGACGAACGCCATCTCGGGAGAATCAAACCGGGCTATTTCGCCGATTTCGTCGTTCTGGAAGGGGATCCGTTCACCATTCCACATGAGACGCTGAAAACCCTCCGCGTTCGGCAGACGTACCTCGCCGGTCGTTGCGTCTGGCCTACGGATGATTTGTAGATCGGATCCACGACCCCCGCGCAACCAAGGGTGCGTCTTCAAATCCGTGTGGCCGGTTCGAAACCTGCGACACGCACCGGTTGGAAACCGGTGCCACAGTAGTTTTTGGATGCCCTCTACGCCACCAACGCCGTGTCGCGGATGTCGTCGCCCGGCGGCTTGCCCGCGACGAGGTTTTCATAGAGACTGGAGTAGTTGTCAACAAAGGATCGCGTGCTGAAGATCTCGAACGCCTGGCTTCGGGCCGCATCCGTCAGTTTGCGCCGAAGCGATGTATCCTCGATCGCGGTGAGAATTCGGCCGGCGAGCGCCTTCGGTTCCGCCGCCTTGCAGAGCAGCCCGTTGCTCCCGTCGGCGATGATCTCGGCGATCGAACGGACGGCGGTCCCGACCACGACGCACCCCGCGGCCATCGCAGTCCCGAGCGGTTCGATGCAGACCTCGCCCTCGGCGGGCATCAGGAAGACGTCCGCACAGGCGGCCAGCTCCGCCCAGCTCAGACGCGAATCGGGAACCGTCAGGAATGAAGGATCGGCGATGGCCCGCGCGAATCGGTTCAAACGAGCGCTTTCGTGGGAATCATACGGCATCAGGACAGTCAGTTCTGGATACAGCTCCCGGACGATCGCCGCCGCCCACAATCCTGAAAATTGACCGCCGTCGCGTGTGGGGGGACCGCCGAGGAGAATGACTGGCGCGGCGTCGCCGACGATTTGGCGGCGTGTTTCATTTTCACGAGCCCGATTGATCGCCCCGAAATCGACCGGCCCGCGGATGACCGCGATTTGATCCGGCGGGACGCCCGCAGTGACGAGTCGAGAGCGGATCACCTGGCTGCCCGCGGCAACTGTGATGGGCTTTGAGAAGGAACGAATCCAATGGGCGGCATCCGTGGCGGTCTCGGGATCGAGGAGTGTGATGAGCATCGGCAGATCCGGCAGGCGGGTGCTACCAATCGCCGCCGCCCGGATTCCCCATGCGTGGATCAACTCTGCGCGGGTCGATTTCCCAAGGGTGACTATATGACCGTTCGCGATCTTGGGACACAGTGGTATTCGTCCGGCCGCGCGGGCTGAAGCCCGCGGCTCTTCACTGTGGCAGAATCTCGCACGATGATAGAGTTCCGCAGAATGAGACCGGCCGGAACGGCCGTATGCCTGAACAATGGGATCGCGTAGGTGGGATGCAGCACGGGTGGTTGCGATGGGATCGATACTACAGACGGTATGCCGCTGATCCTCACCATTCAGGCGAGCCCGAAGCGATTCCAGCATCTGAGCCTGCGTCTCGTCGCAGGATCGATCGATGACGTGAAGGACGCGGGTCATTTGTCGGCGAATTCTTTGTGATCGTAGAA
>CAYXGR010000166.1:0-3592 GCA_964464525.1 uncultured Planctomycetaceae bacterium | reverse complement strand
TTGCGGTATTTGCGCTCGGACTGCTGAAGCTGGCGCCAATCCGCGAACGCGATCACGCGATGGTTGACATTCTCTTTCCGAAAGATTTCCGAAATTGTGGCATGGACTTCGCGGATGGCCTTGGGCTCGTCGACGAGACCATCGCGATCGTCGATGAAGACGAGCAGAGGGCCTTTCGTGAGTGTGTATTGGGCCTCGATCGTCTCGCCACCCGTCAGGTTGGCCCAAACGATGGCCATCTGCTGGCAACCCGTGGACGATACGACCATCAACAGGAGCCATCCAGCGATCTTACCAGCCGGGGCGATCTTGCAATTTGACTTCGTGTGCATAAAACTTTCTCGCGACTTCTTTCGCGAAGGCGTCCACCGTCTCATGTAACAGACCGGCCTCATCCAGATCCTGCGCGCCGTGGATGCTCTTGGGGGGATACGTTGCCTTGACTTCGCTCTGATACACCGCATCAACGTGTTCCTCCGGACCGCCCTCATAGAGGGCCAACGTCCCGGACACGCGACCCTTGCGCAGCCGGCGGGTGTCGCTCGCCCGCATCGTGAACTCCAGCAGGTCAATCCTCAGGACCAGATCACAGTCCAGTTCCTTGCACAGCGCGGCATGACGGAGTGATTCCCAGTCCAGATCCGTTCGTTCTTGAAGTTTACGAACGTCTCGATAGGACACAAACCGGGCATGGTCCAGACGCTCGTCCATGAAATGGGTGACCGCCCTGCACACGCGCTCCCGCGAGCGGGGATACACATCCAGAGTCGATTGATCGGCCCAGACGACGACGGCCACCTTCCGTTTGCCGATCCTGCCGTACTCGGCCTCGACCTTTTCGCTCTGATTCGGATTCGTCAGGAAGTAAAACCCCTGACAACCCGTCCCCATAACGAGCGTGCCCAGACAAATCACCACCAACGCAATCTGATGCCGCCGGTCTGTTTTTCGTTCGCTATTCGCTATTCGCAATTCGCTATTCCCTGTTATTTCATCGGCAGTGTGCCGGTCAGCAGCCCATGGGCGAGCTTGAACCCCCAGCCCGCCAGGAACAATCCGCCAAGGGCGATCGTCAGTCGAACTCCGATCCGATCCCAGTTGACGAAGATCGTCCGGCCGAAGATCACCACGTACGACGCGTAGATCATCAACCCCAGCGTCCCCAGGCACAAGACGAAGCCGGCGGGCTGGGCCACGAAGCCCGCCAGAATTCGGCCGTGGGCCACATCGCAAAAGGCTGTCGTCATCCCACAGGTCGGGCAGGGCAGGCCGCTGGTCAGGACGAAGCCGCACGGCGGCAGGCCCAGTTGGCGATGGGTGCCCATCCCGGCCGGATCGGGCGTCAGGTAAAAGGCGATGCCCAGGACCACCGCACAGACCAGCCCGACGACCGCCCATACGATCCGGATCTTCCGATCCGCCGCGAAGCGAGGTCCGATCATTCGCGGGATGGCAAAACGGGTCATGCGGGTTCCTGATTCAGCGGCGGGTGGCATGCCCAAGCCTCAAGGCGCGGGCATGGCGTATCGGGAAAGCAGGCCGATCCCTGGGGTAACGGCCTGCGGCCGCGTTGTGGGTTGCACTCTTGCTATTCTTCAGAATCCGTGTAATTCCGCAAGGCGGGGACGTACCAGACGGTATGCGGCGGGCGGGGAAGAGTCAATCGGCCGGCGTGCTCATGTAGGCGGTTTCACGCTACAATCGGGAAATAAACCCACGCAATCAGACCCGCCCATGACGAACCCGAACAACAATCGCAATGTACTCATCCAATATGAACGGCGTGGTCGACGCTATGGCCCGTTTTGTTTCGCGGTGCTCATCTGTCTCTTGTGCATGCCGCCCGACCACTCCCTTACGGTCGCGGCTCTGAGTGGCACGGCCCTGAATAATGCGGATTCGAGCCTGCCACCCGATGATCCCCTGGCCAATCGGGACAAGGCGAAGCACGGCGACGCCCTCAAGCGATTCGGCGGTACACGGAAAACCGAGCGGGCCGTCGCCGACGGTCTGGCCTGGCTGGCGGCCCACCAGCGATCGGACGGCGTCTGGGACCGGCGCAATTTCGATCAACTCTGCCCGGCGGGCGACCGGTGCAGCCAGACGGCGTTGGATCGGCTGGACCACGATCTGGACGTCGGCGTCAGCGCCCTGGCGGCGCTCGCATTCCTCGGCGCGGGCCACACCCACGAGGAAGGCCCCTATGCCGAACACCTGAGCAAGGTCTTCTCCTACATCCTCGCCCAGCAGGACGCCGGCGGCAGCTTTGCCCCGAACAGCGGGCACCAGATGTACAACGACTCCGTCGCCACGATCGCCATCGCCGAGGCCTACGCCCTGACGAAGGACAATGTACTCCGGAAACCGCTCGAACGGGCCGTCCACCATCTTGAGCGCGCCCAGCAGCCTGGCGGCGGCTGGCACTACACCGCCGACACGCGTGAAGATCGAAACGATACATCCGTCTTCAGTTGGGTCGTGATGGCCCTACAGTCGGCGAAGGCGGCCGGCGTGACTCCCGCGTTGGAAACCCGCCTCCGGCTCCTCGACCACCTCGACTGGGCCGCCGAGCCGGATGGCCGCGTTCGACACGCCAACAAGGGTCGCGGCACGAAAACGCAGAATGCGCGCGGCCCGGTCACCTACCGCTACGGCCCGGCGATGACGGCGGTCGGTCTCTTCGCCAACGGTGCCCTCGGTCTCCGGCTGGACTCGCCGCTGGCTACTCGGCAGACCGACCGCCTTCTCGAAGACCTGCCCGATCTTGCCCAACTTCGGGGCGGGGATGCGACCGGTCTGCACAGCGCCTATTACTGGTACACCGGAACGCTGGCGATGTTCAACGTCGGCGGCGAGCCATGGAAGGTCTGGAACCGTGCCCTTCGTCGGACCGTCATGGAGTATCAGGAGCGGCCGGTCACCCGCAAAGGCCGCCACCGGCACACCTACGGAAGCTGGCCCGCCTTCGGCCGGAACTGGGGAAAATGGGGCCGCGTAGGCGGGCGGATTTATGCGACCACGATCAACACACTGACGCTGGAGATCTATTACCGTTACGTGCCAGCCTATCTCTCGCCGGAGGGGTTGCTGGGTTTTGGTGAGATCCGGGCCCATCTGGCGGGTTTGCCTCCCGAGCGCCACGCCGGCATCCTGAAACTCGCAAGGAGACTGCTCCCGGATACGGGTGAGCCCGTTCTACTGGATTTGCTCGAATCCCCGAACGCCGAAACGGCGTTGGGTGCGGCGCTGGCCTTGTCGGAGATAGGCTCGCCGATGGGGAAGAGTGTGTTGGATCGCGGGCGGGAGACGGCCACAGGAAAAATGCGTCAACGGATCGATCGGGCGCTTCGGAAGATAATCAAGCCCTCAATGCCGCAATCGTACGGCGAAGTGACGGAGATCAACGCGAAGGCGCGGATGCTTCTGTTTGAGACGGGGGGACGCCCGCTATACTACGGCCAGCGGGTTCACATCCGGCGTGACCGGCAGGATGTCGGCGTTGCCGTCGTCAACCGGCGGTTCACGGCACACGGTGCGGCCGCCGCCCGGATCGAACGCAGCGATGCACCCATCCGAAAGGGCGACAAGGTTG
>CAYXGR010000165.1:0-7025 GCA_964464525.1 uncultured Planctomycetaceae bacterium | reverse complement strand
CGGTTGGAAACCGGTGCCACAGGAAGCCGGTGCCACAGGAAGCCGGTGCCACAGGAAGCCGGTGCCACAGGCTCACGTCGCGTGCCGAAGAAGCTCCGCCATCGTCGTGAATCGAAACCGCTCCAATAGCCGGTGCAGGCGATGTTCCATCCGATCTCGAAACAGCCCCTGTGTCAGGTGACGCACCGGACCGAATTGCACCCCGCACGCCTTGTGACTCAGCAGACCCTCTGTATCCAGCTCGTAGGGATGCATGTATAGAATCGCCGGACGGTCGGCCCGGTTGATGCGGCGAATGGCCGATCGTGCGACCGGCCCCGGCAGAAGTCGGAAGTAGCCGCCACCGGCGACCGGCAGATTGTGACCCAATACCGACAGCGTGGCCGGCGGGCATTCGATCAGAGGGCAGTCTTGCCAGCGGTGGATGGTTTTGGGAGCGTCGGCGATCCCGTAGCGGCGATGGCGGATTGGAAAGATACTGGAGTCATACTTGAAACCCAGCTTGGCGAGGATCGGCCCGGCCCAACGCGTCCGCTCGACGATGCTGAAGGCGGGCGCACGATAGCCGATGGGCCGCTCGCCGACGATATCCGTCAGGATGTCGATACTGGTTTGAACATCACGCTCGAACCGCTCCGGGCTGATGTCGGTCAGCAGTTCATGACCATACCCATGCGAGGCAATCTCATGGCCCTCGTCGCGGACCTCGCGGACGAGGTCGGGAAACCGCTCGGCGACCTTGCCCAACACGAAGAAGGTGGCCCGGACCCGATGCCAGCGGAGGATATGGAGGCAGCGTTGCGTGTTTTGGACAACCCGAGGCGTGATGTCGTGCTTGGGACCGAGGACGGCGATTGGCCAGTCCTCCAGGTCGATCGTCAGGACATTGCTGAGTGCCGCGCGCGAAGACGGGGCGAACGTATCCTCCAGACCGGACAGCGGGGGTGCGGTCATCGGCGAGGCCAAAGGGGTGTGCGTTTTTTTGATCGTGGATGTGGTCGGCATCGGTCCTCCATCTCTCTCCGATACGAATACATCGGCATGGTGCAGCGGCCCGATCAAGCAACGGGTTATGATCAATCGCCCCCTCGCTCGACCTGCCCGATAATTGCGGTATGGTGATCCTTTATGGATCGATCCTCGCATCCATTCCGGCCGCTATTGAGCAGCCTTACCCATCATTGGCGAACCCATCTGGCCGTGGTGCTCAGCGTCATGGCCGGTACGGCGGCGCTGACGGGGGCCCTGCTGGTCGGCGACTCGATGCGTGGCAGCCTGCGTGATCGAGCGCTGCGGCGGCTCGGCCCGGTCGATCACGCCCTTGTCGCGCCACGTTTTTTTCGCGAACAACTCACCGACGAGATAGCGACCGACCGGGCATTTACCGCCGAGTTTGAGCAAGCCTGCCCGGCGATTCTCCTCGATGGCGGCATCCACCACGCGGACACCGGAAGCCGCGTCAACCGCATCCACATTCTGGGCATCGACGATCGTTTTCGACGGCTCGACACCGCTGGAGATATCCCCTCCCTGTCGAATGAAGCGCGGTCGGTCGTGTTGAACCGATCGCTCGCCGACGAATTGCGGGCCTCAATCGGGGACGACGTGCTTGTTCGAATGGGCAAACACGGGCGCGTGCCGGCCGAAAGCGTCCTGGGCCGTCGGGATGAAACCTCTGTCTCGATACGACTGACCGTTTCCGCCATCGTGCCCGATGATGGAATGGGCGGATGGAACCTGAAGCCGGACCAGGATGTGCCGCGAAACGCGTTTGTTCCCCTGGCAACGATACAAAGGGCGGTAAACCAGGATGACCGGGTCAACACCATTCTTGTTTCCGGCGAATCGGTCGCATCCAGCCGACGGGGCGATGAGACCAGCTCGAAACTTCGGGCCTTGCTCTCGGAACACGTGCAGATCGAAGACTATGGTTTGAACCTGCGACCGGAAATTGATCGGGGTTATTTCTCGCTGGAGACGGATCGGATGCTCATCGAGCCACCGGTCGAGGCTGCGGCGATGCACGCGGCGGAATGGCTTGATCTTTCCTCGACCCCCATCCTGACTTATCTGGCCAACACGATTGCACAGGCGCACATACAAGACACGGGTAATAACGAAAAGCAGATTCCGTACTCGACGATCACGGCGTTGGCATCCACACCTGAGAATAAGAATCTGGGGGTGGATGAGATTCTGTTGAATCAATGGGCCGCCGACGATCTCGACGCGAATCCGGGCGATACCGTTCGTATTGATTACTACGTCTCCCGGCCGGGCGGCGGTCTTGAAACTCGGACGGCCTCGTTCACACTGGCGGGCGTCGTTCCCATGAAAGGATGGGCCGCCGATCCGGGTTTCATGCCGCCCTATCCGGGTATCAGCGATGCCGAGAGTGTGGCCGATTGGGATCCGCCGGACTCCTTCAGGATCGATCTGAATCGCATCCGCGACAAGGATGAGCAATACTGGAAGGATCATCGGGGGACGCCCAAGGCGTTCGTTTCAATCGAGTCCGGCCGACGGTTGTGGACGGAGGCCGATCGCCGATTCGGCCAATCGACGGCGGTCATGATTCGAACCCGATCGGAGCAGACACTCGAAGCTGTTACGGTTCAGTACAAGCAGGCGCTGCTGGCATACCTCGATCCGGCCCGGCTGGGCCTGGCCTTCGAGCCGGTCCGGCAGCGCGCGGTCGAAGCCGCCACCGGCAGCACGGACTTCAGCCAGCTCTTCATCGCCTTCAGCTTCTTCATCATCGCCGCCGCCGCGATGCTGGTGGCCCTGGTCTTTCGACTCGGCGTCGAGCGGCGGGCCTCTGAGATCGGCCTTCTGCTCGCCCTCGGATACAGTCCAAAAAAAGTCTCTCGACTCTTTATACTCGAAGGCGCACTGCTCGCGGATATTGGATCGGCGCTGGGCCTGCTGGTTGCGATCGGATATGCCTGGCTGATGCTCGCCGGTCTCCGCTCCGCCGACTGGTGGGGCAATGCCGTCCACGCACCGTTCCTGGAGCTTCATATTTCCTCGTTGAGCCTGGTCGTCGGATATCTCGCCGGGCTGGCCCTCGCCACGGCCTCGATCGCCGGGTCTATCCGAGGACTGGCGAAACAATCGCCCCACCGGCTCATGGCCGGTGCGATTCAATCGGGAAGATCGCCGGGAACGCGGGGCCGGTCGCGTCTGTCGTGGGTGATTTTCCTCGCCACTCTATTGATTGCCGTCGGCATTCTGGCCGCAAGCCAGGCGACCGACGCGGTTCCGGAGGTCGTCGCATTCTTCGTCGCGGGCACGGCGCTGCTCGTCGCGGGTCTTTCATCGGCATCCATCCGGCTTCGACGCGATCGGCTCGCGCCGATTCAATCCACCGGCACCGGGGCGCTCGTACGGCTCGGCCTGCGCAATGCAATGAGACATCGCGCCCGCAGCCTCGCGACGGCGGGACTCATTGCCTGTTCCACCTTCGTGATTGTCGCCGTTGGAGCCAGTCGGCACGACACAGGGAGGGATGCGCTTGAACGAAATGGGGGAACGGGCGGATATGGACTGATCGCCGAGGCCGTGATTCCGCTCCCATACGATCCGGCGACGCCGGCCGGTCGCGATGCCCTGAACATCACCGAGTCGACGAGTTTGCTGTTGAATCAAGCGGAGGTGATGGCGCTGCGTCTGCAACCCGGCGACGACACGAGTTGCCTGAACCTGTACCGCGTGTCTCGGCCGAAGATCCTCGGCGCGCCCCCAGAAATGATCGAACGGGGGGGGTTCGCGTTCGCCCGATCGATGGCCGAAACGGCCGAGGAGGCGGCCAATCCGTGGCGACTTTTGGACCGACGATTCGATGACGGCGCCGTGCCCGCCATCGGTGACGCAAACACGCTCACCTACCTGCTGAAGCTTGGCATCGGCGACGACTTCCCCCTCACGGATGAGCGCGGCCGACGGATGAAACTGCGCATCGTGGGTATGCTCGGCGGCAGCGTTTTGCAGGGCGAGTTACTGATCGCCGAACACCGGTTCACGGAGTTGTTCCCATCGATCAGCGGCCACGGCTTTTTGCTTGTGGACGCGCCGCATGGAGCCCGCGATGAACTCGCCCGCGCCCTGGAGCGAGACCTGGCGGATTTCGGCCTCGATGTCGAATCAACACCCGATCGGCTGAACGCCTATCGTGCGGTTGAAAATACCTATATGTCCACATTTCAGACGCTGGGCGGGCTGGGACTTGTGCTGGGAACGTTGGGACTAGGAGCGGTCATGCTGCGCAATGTGCTGGAACGGCGTGGCGAATTGGCGCTGTGCCGCGCGGTGGGTTTTCGGAGATCGCAACTGGCTGGAATGGTGCTCGTCGAAAACGCCGCCTTGCTTCTGGCGGGCGTGTTGATCGGCGGTCTCTCCGCATTACTGGCCGTGGCCCCGAACGCGATGGAGCGGGCCGGACGAATATCCTGGGCCGCACTCGGTTCGATCCTCATCATCGTCATATTGGTGGGGATGCTGGCCGCGGTCGGGGCGGTCATTTCGGCCCTGAAACAGCCGCTGTTGCCGGCGCTCCGGTCGGAATGAAAAACGATCTCAGATGGAGTTGACTCCGTGTGGAAACCGGTGCCACAGAAGCTAACGAGATAATCGGATACGGGTTGGTGGCGCCTTGAGACTGATTCACTTCCGAAGATCGACGCAGACGATGCGATCCAAGTTGCGTGCATAAAGACGACCATCTGATAGTGTTGGAATGGTCCAGCAGCGGCCCTCCAGGATTTCTGCCTCGCCCGTGGCCTCGAATCCACTCGGCGTAGCCGGGGCGATTCGAAGCCGCCCCTCGCCCGACAGGGCAATCAGATGGCCGTCGGCGAGGAGGACGGTGCCATGGGAACCGTGTTCGCGCCATTGCTGCTTGCCGGTCATCAAGTCCACACACTTGAACGCCGCTTGATCGTATGAATAGAGATTTCCCTGGTGTATCACCGGCGTCTGGAACTTGTTTTTCATGACCTTGCTGCGCCAGATTTCGTTCGCCTCGATCGCGTCTCCCTTTTTTCGCAGCTTGTAGAGACCACAGCCGGTCGAATAGCCGGAGCTGATAAAAAGGTATCCATCATGAAAGATCGGCGTGGCCGCGTTGACCTTCCAGTCGGTCTTCCACGGCATACTGAAGACCTCCCGGCCCGTTTTCTGTTCCGCGATGACGACACTTTTTCCCAGGAAACTGCAGATATATTTCGTTCCGCCCATCTCGAACGGATAGGGGGTTGAATAGCCTGAGTCGCCGTCGTCCCCGCATGCCCATATTTCATCGCCAGTCTTCTTGTTCAGGGCACGGAGTCCGCCGCCCCGGCCGCCGGTGGCGACGATCGCGAGCTTTCCCTGTATCAACACCGAGCCGCTATAGCCCCACTGTGGGATGGCATCGTATTTCCGCGACCAGATCCTGGACCCATCATCGGCCTTGAAGCACGCGATCGTTCCCAAGGCACCCATGATATAGACACGGCCCTTGTCATAGGTCGGTGTACCGCGTGTGCCGTCTCCGAAGTTGTTGCGATAGGCGTCCTCGATCGGCCGCTTCCATAACACCGTGCCCTTGTCCGCTTTCAGGCAGAACAACACCTGTTTTCCATCCTCGCTTCCGCACGTATACACCCGTCCCTTCACACAGATGATGCCGCTGTAGCCGGCCCCGATCTTTCGGGCCCAGACGGTTTTCAACTCTCCCTTCCAAGCCTTTTTGAAATCCGTTTCGGTGCTGATGCCGTCGTAGTTTACCCCGCGCCAGTTCGGCCAGTCCGCCGCATGCGCTGGGTTCGTCGCATTGACAACACTCGACAGAATCATGATCGTCATCCAGTATCGGAACGGGTGCATCGCAGTCCTCCTGAAAAAGTGTCGCCGTCATGGGCTGCCCGCCGACGAGATGCTAGTGCATCGCGTCGCTGGTTTCCACGGGCAGGGGAAGTGGGATGATTGAGCCTCGGCATGGCCGCGCGACGCTTGGCCATGCCACCCGGTGCGCTCGTCTTTCGCGACGGTTGCACTTCCGGTATCCTTCCTGTCTCGAACGCACCGTATCGCCGCCGTGCACTCCCGAAATACTGGACCACAATCGCGAACCGGAATCTTTATGCCCGACGAATGGCAACTCAGACGAGACATCTGTGAGATCGGCCGGCGGATGCACGCACGTGGCCTCGTCGCCGGCACCGACGGCAACATCTCCGCCCGAATGACCGGCGATCGTGTCCTCATCACGCCGAGCGGCTGCTGTCTCGGCCTGCTCCAACCGGGCGATCTTGTGATCATTGATTCCACCGGCGATGGCCTGCCCGGTCGCGCCAAGCCCTCGAGCGAGCGATGGATGCATCTGATGGCCTACGCCCAGCGGCCAGATATCGCCGCGGCGATCCATGCCCATCCACCCGTCACGATTGCCCTGACCGTCGCCGGTGTGTCCATGCCGCAGTGCGGATTGCCCGAGGTGATCCTCGCGTTCGGACAGGTGCCGGTCACCTCTTATGCGACGCCCTCAACAGAAGAAGGCGCGGCAGTCATCCGGGAGCCGATCAAGACATATGACGCACTAGTACTGGATCGCCATGGTTCGCTGACCGTGGGAAAGAATGTACACGATGCCCTGTTCAAGCTGGAAAAACTCGAGCATGGAGCACATGTGATGTATCTGGCCCATCAACTCGGCGGGGCGAAGAATCTGCCGCCGGAGGAGGTGGCCAAGCTGGCCGCCCTCCGCGAACAGTTCGGCCTCGGCCGCGCGTCCGACGTCGCCGCCGAGTGCATCCCGCCGGGGACGGTCATTCCTCGAATCCCACGAGGGCCGGATGCGTATTGAATACCTGGGTGGCATGGTCAAGCGTGACATGCGATGCTCGGACGTCGTAAGTTTGGATGGATGAAATGAACCGGAGCACAGCTTCTTCAACTATCGAGTCAAAGCCATCCGAGCGTGACCGATCCGGATCCGTCCGACTCATGCGCGAAATCCGCTTCTCGATCGATCGTGACTGGGCCCG
>CAYXGR010000164.1:0-7044 GCA_964464525.1 uncultured Planctomycetaceae bacterium | reverse complement strand
GCGATCGTGCATTCGTCATTCCATCGGCAGAGTGTCATCATCCCGATGTATTGGATTCGTTTTAGAGGGTGGGTGGTGACCGACTCCCTTACGGTCGCGGCTCTTCTATGAAAGCCCGCTGCGTGTCAAGCACAAAATGCTATGTACTGAGACTTCGGGCCTCGCACCCCCCCGGTGGTTGGAGCATGGACAATCCGAAATCCCCCGGGATGCCCCTATTACGTTATTCGCCGGACGAAAATCCTCTGCCGATGAACGGGGCGTCGACAATTGAAATGCTTTTGATCTTGAGCGGTTGCTGCGGGTGACGATCATCATCCACGGCTGCCTGTCCTATCTTTCTCAGCGTGGCCAGCGATTCCGGACCCTGAATCTTGCCGAAGGCCGTGTAGCGACCATCCCAGCCGGCCTGACGCGAGAGGCAAATGAAAAACTGGCAACTCGCCGAGTGGATGTCGGACTCGATGATTGCCATCCCCACCGTACCCAGCTCGAACGGGGTGTCATTAAACTCCGGCTCCAGGCGGACGCCGTCGGGCCGTTTGCCCGTTCCGTCGCCGGCTGGATCACCCCCGAGGACGAATTGATTCGGATATAGCGTGTGAAATGTCGTTCCATTATAGAACCGCTGCTTGGCAAGCTCCTGGAAATTACTCACATGCTTGGGTGCCTTGTCGTAGAGCAGGCGCAGATTCATGTTGCCGTATTCGGTTTCGATAACGGCCTGCTTGTAGGAGACCACCTCGATCTTCAAAGGCTTGGTTTCCAGGGCGCCGCCGTAGGGTTTCCATTGGAGCGTGTAGGTACCGCTCTGATGCAGACCGGGATAGAACCGGGCGACGTCGAACCGAAGACCGACCGAGGCATAGGGCGCCAGCGTGATCGAGGGAACGGGGTATTGCGGCTTTCTAGTAACGCGATGGCCCATGTGAGGATTCTGCTCGGAGGCGACTTCCAACCCGCGAAAGTGAGCGCCGGAGAAAATATGGGTCAGCGGAAGACCCATGCCGAACTCGAACGGCACCTTGCTCGGTAGCGCGCCCGGAACACTCAGCTTAACACTCTGATCAGTCTTGTTTTGCGCGACGAACTCGACCGTGACCGGGCTGCCCACCGGGACCGTCGTGCGGTCGGCGCGAAGCAGAACACGAACCCTGTTGGAAAGCGGTGGTTGGACACTCCGGGCTTCGTCGGATCCCGCCGGAGCGGGTTGGGCCCAAACGCTCGCCGATACAATTGCCAACCAACTCATCACATTGATCATCTTTGTCTTTTACCCCCTTGTGGTGAGTGGGTCGTACCCTCGAAAGTCGTCTTGATGATGCAATCGGGAGCGCATTCCGTGGAAGCCGGCCGATGTACGAAAATCGGCTCTATACGCCCGTTCCCCCCAGGACCGTCGAGATAGTCTTGCACAAAATCAGAAAATCCAGCTTCAAGGACCAATGATCGATGTAGAAGAGATCCAGCCGCATCCATTCCTGGAAACCGATTGTGTGGCGTCCCTTGATCTGCCAGATGCAGGTCAGCCCGGGCCGCATGCTGAGCCGGCGGCGTTGCCAGCGATCGTATTTCGCCACCTCTTCGGGAATGGGTGGCCGTGGACCGACAATGGACATATCGCCCTTGATGACGTTGAAAAACTGGGGCAATTCGTCCAGGCTCCATTTCCGCAAGTGCTTTCCAAACCAGGTAATCCGAGTGTCGTCGGCCGCCTTGAAGGGGGGATAGGGAGATTGATCCAGGTGGGCCACCTCGTCCATCCGATCCTCCGCATCGGCATCCATGCTCCGGAACTTGTACATGGAAAACTTCCGGCCGTTCAGCCCGCTGCGAGATTGGCGAAAAAGAATCGGGCCCGGGGATGTCAGTCGGATCACACATGCGCATATCAACATTATCGGCCCGGTCAGGACGATACCGATAACCGCAAGAATCAGATCGAAGGCCCGTTTGACGGAGAGCAACTCGGGTGAGTGACGCGCGGGCGCATAGGCGAGGAGTGCCACTCCATAAAAATCGATCATCTCGGGTACCGAGTGGCATGCCATCGACTCCGCCTGAATGTGGGCGGTGACGCCCACCTCCTCGCACAATCTGACGTAGGGCATCACGTCGCCCAGGTGCTCGATGGGGGTCGAGAAAACCACCTCATCGACCACATCGTCGTCTAATATCGGACCTAATGCCTCTGGACCGCCCAGGATAGCCCCGGTCTCGACGCGGGATGGATCCTGCTCCCACGGCCCCCTCAGGTGCCCCACGACCGTGGAGCGACCGATGCCGACGGACCTCAGCAACCTGCGAAACCGCACCGCCTCGCGGTCGGTGCCGACGATCAAAACGCGTCGTCGCCCGCGCGATCCGACCCAGCGGCTGACCCATCCGCTTATACCGCGAACGGTCAGGGCGGTCGCGGGCAGGAGGGCGGCGACGAAGGCGATCTGTATCCGGGGATATCGGACCCGTTCCAGCAGCAAGGCGAGCGTGGCCATGAACAGGATCAGAATTACCGTCGCCGAAAGGGCGGTGCGAAGCGACCATTGCCAGTTTCGCCACCGCTGATCGTACCAGCGGAGTTGGGCGAGGATGATCGGCCAAACAAAGGGGAGAAAGACCAGGATTTTGAAATGCAGGCGTTCGGTGCTACCGAAGACGGGGTGGAATTCGGGCCAATCCGTGTGCAACCAGAAGCGGCATCGAAGGACGTCGGCGAGGATGTAGGCCAGGATCATGGCCACCGCATCGGCGGCGATCAGGATCGTGCGATATTGTCGCCATGCCTTGGAGTGCGCCATGCCCGGGATCGATGGATGCGAGGTGGTTGGATTCCCCTGAACGTCAACGACATTGTATCGCGGTCGCTCTGCACCGGCAACGACTCGGACCGGCGTGATCTTCCGCAAGGCAGGATTTGAATCCGAGCCTTGAACGCAAGCGAGCGGGTCCGAAGGCCCGTGATCTGCTCGCGATGCTCCCATGCCGCTCTTGTGTTCCGCCGCAGGTTGATCGATGGCTTGGGCGACATGGTCTGACGCTACCAGGTCGCGGTTACTCGCAAGCCCCACGGCCTAACGACTGCGTCGTTAGACCGTGCCACCCAGTTGTGCCACCCAGCTGTGCCACCCATCAAGGCCCGGTCGGTTGCGTCTTCCGCGGCGACTGTTGCGGGTTCGTGGATTGGAGCAACCGGGCGGCGCCCATCTCCTCAAAGCGTGACAAGTCCGTCCAGAAGGTGCCCTCGCCCGCGAAGAATAACCGGATCGATTCCGGCTGGAAGTTTTCCGCGAAGGTGTAGAGGTTGTAGGCCCTCGGGCTGCCGAACGCGCCGACCAACATCTTGTACCCCTCGGCCTCGGCGTCGTTCTTGAGTTTTTCCACGTCGGCGGTTGCCTTGCCCAGGATTTCGGTCCGCTTGGCATCCAGTTCGGCGACCAGCTTCTGAATCGTGGCCACCTCCAGCGCGGCCTGGGCGTCGATCTCGGCGGCATCCTTCTCGCCGGTCGCCTGGATATTGGCCACCTGAACGCGAGTATCCGCCTTGACCGTCTCTCGGGCGATATCGACCAGCTTGAGAACTTCCTCAAGCTTGGCCTTGACCGTCTCGGCCTCGCGCTGCTTTTCTTTCGTCAGCCGGTTCTCGATCGCGATGTGGCTTTGCTGGATCGTTCGTTTCAGATCTTCGGTGACATCGCCGCCGGTCGGACCGCCCTGGGGCGCGTGGACCTCGATCTCCCGGACCAACGACAACAGAATCTCGATATTCTTGGTGCGGCAGACGCGCCGTATTTCCTGGGTCATGTCTCGCTGGAACAACTCCCTTTTCTCGCCCTGAATGAAATCGCGGGCTGAGTAGGTCGATCCAATGTTCCGACAGATGGAGCGAAGCTGCGGGCCGATCACCTTGTCGAGCACGCGGTCGACATTGCCGTACTCATTGATGATCTCGGCGGCATGCTCGGGGTGGATCCCCCAGACGACCGTGACACCGACGCGGATCATGTAGCCGGTGTCGGACGGAAATGTAATTCGGTAATTGACGTTCTCATTTTCCTTGACTTGCGAAAACTCGTTGAACCCGATCTCAATCAACGTCACCTTCTGAAGCTTGGGATTGATAAAATAGACTCCCGGCTGAAGGACATCCTGAAGCGTGCCTCGTTCGCCCGGTTCGGCCAGCGGGCGAACATAGCTGATCCGCTCCTCCTCGACTTCCGGCGCTGCGTTCTCGCCCGTTGGCGGCTCCGACGGACCGGCTTGCAGGCCGGTCAATGATTGCGATATCGCCGCCTTCGGCTGATCGCCGAACAGGTTGGTCACCACACCGACGAAGCCGGCGGGGATGACCGTCGCGGGATGCAGTTCGACATCATAGACATACGGATTGATTTTGTAGGTGCCGGGTGTGAGTACCTCCCGGAGGATGCCGCGCATCTCGGATTCGCGCGTGACGATCGTCTGCCCCGCCGGCGCCGATTTGCCCACCTTGCGCGTCACGATCCCGATCATGGGGAATTTGCCCGCAAAGGAGAAGTTGCCCGCTCGAAGCTGATCGCGCTGTCGATCATTCAGGGAGTGAATCCACTGCCAGGTGCCGGGATCGCCCGATGGCACCACGGTCAGATCCTTCAATTCCCCTTCGTAGCGAATCGGGTCCCGAAAATGCCGGCCCGGTCCCAGGACTTCCAGTTGGATCCCCTTTTGACCGGGTTTCGTCGCCACCAATTGCCCGGATGGCAGGGTGTCCCCCATCTTGCGAATCAAAACCGCGCACTTGTTCGGGGGTACATAGATGCGACACGTCAGCCAGACGAGGGCAAGCCCGCCGGCGCCGAGGAGCAGCACGATTCCGATGATGATCGAAAGCAAGCGTTTCATGATGGATTCCCTTCTGTGGCCCGCTGCGATTTGAAGGACTGAAACTCCTTGAAGATGTCCGAGAACGGCCCCTCGGTGTTGCTCAGGATGGACTTGATGGAAGGGGCCACCTTTTGCAGGAAGAACTGCTGGGCATAGGCCGCACCGTCGCCGAAGGCAGCGACGGCCTTGCTGAGTGGCTCGGCCCGTGCCTGGTAGTTGAAAAGGATCACATTTGCCTCCGCCTGACCCCGAGAAACCAGTGCGGCGGCCTCCTTCTCCGCGGCCTCCAGTGCCAGCTTGGCAACTTCGTGCTCGCGATTCGCCCGCGTTACGGAAACCACCTTCCGCTGTTCGGCCTCCTTGACGACGCTAACAACGTCCCGCCGGGCATCACCCAAGGCTCGATTCTGTTCCTGCATTTCTTCCTGTTCGACGAGGAGCGCTTCGGCCCGGCCCTCCTCCATCTGGTTCGTATAGCGATCGACCTCCTGGTCCGCTTGTTCGCGCTGGCTGATTGGGGATGAGATTTCGCCTGGAAGATCGATATCGCGGACCAGGGCGGCCTTGATGTTGATCCCCTGTTTCCAACAGTCGCGCTTCAACTCCGCCAGCAAACGAACCTGAAACGCTGTTCGCGGCTTCCCGCTGATAAACTCGCGGGCCTTCAGCTTGGAACCCTGGATGCGGGCGATGCTGCGAGCATTCGGCAAGATGATCTTGCTGAGAATATCTTCCTTGTCGCCATAGGCCACCGTCACCTCGGCGACGTGGTCCGGTCGGATCGCCCACTCGATGGTGCCCTCGATCGTGATCGAGAAACTGTCACTCGAGGGAAAGTGGATCGCGTCGGCGTCCAGCATGTCGTATTTCTGACTGCGGACGTCGACGACCTCGATCTTCTTGAGATAGGGGTTGTAGTAGTACAGCCCCGGCGTCAATGGCTCACGTTGCACGCCTTTGTCGCCGGATTCGACGGTGTAGGTGTTTCTGACGGCCGGATCGGTCCCGCTCAGAAGCGTAACTACCCCCACGTGGCCCTCCGGAACCTGGATCGCCGTAAACTTTTGAACCTCGTAGGCATACGGATTCACGTTGTGCCGAGCGGGTTGCAGAATCTCATCGACCGGGCCGCGCTCGTCCGGTTCCGTCGCCACTGTCTTGGGAAAGGGAAGCGGCTTGCCATACTTCCGCACCAACACCCCGACCTCATTCTGTTTGATCAGCGTCGTTGGGAAAACCATGCGTTTGTATGAGTAAGGATTAAAAAAGTAGCGGCCCTCCGTCACTACTTCGTATCGAATACCCTTGTATTCGTTCCGAACCTCCTCCTCGCTGTCGCCCGTGATCTCGGAAATCTTCCGGACGAGGTCGGGATAAAGCACCACCTGATCGCCGAACTCGTCGCGCAGCTCCGAAGGCAACAGCTTTCCGGTTTTGTTCACCAGAACCAGGATCTCATTGGCGTTCACCTCGACCCGAAAACCGAACCAATAGACCGCCGACACCAGGAACAACAGGAGCAATCCGGTTCCGATCAGCGACGATATCTTGCCGGCGCGCCAATGCGGTTCGTAACGCCGGGCCTGTCGTGGGGGTGAATCCGACATGATGACATCCTTTCCGAAGGTTACGACATGGGTTTGCCGCAGCGAGCGCAATACTCGGCGTGGCGATTGTTTCGCTTCCTGCAATGGGGGCATCGCCACCTGCCACCGGGCAGGCCGCGCCGCAGCAGAATCAGGCCGCCGACAAGGCAGGCCCCGAGAACCAGCATAATCATCACGGTTATTCTGGCCATAGCCTATTTTCTTTCAGGGATCCGAGCCAGGTTCTCGTCAATCCGCGCCCGTAAGCCCCGCGCCCGTCAGAGCCGCGCCCGTAAGGAAGCGGTCGGCGCACATCTGAGAGAATCTTCTCCACTTAGGAGATAACCACTCCCAAATCCCGGACGGCCCGGATCCTGAAAACACCTGTATCAATAGCCCACTGTAAGATAAAACGTACTCACGACGAACAATTCATTATAAATCACCCACCGATTTAGAACCATCCAAAGAATCGCCTCCCAAAGCTGTGGCACCGGTTTCCAACCGGTGCGTATCCCGGATAGACCGCCGGGTATTGGTCACTGAATGAACGCGCCTGAAAGTCGTCCCCTTTTTCGCTATTCGCTATTCGCTATTC
>CAYXGR010000163.1:5441-7053 GCA_964464525.1 uncultured Planctomycetaceae bacterium | reverse complement strand
TAACCAATCAAATCACGCTTGATCAGGGACCAGGTAAGGGGGCCGGGTTTCGGCGGGCGGTTTCGGCGGGGGGGCGTTCGGCGATCTTTTGGAGATTCAGGCCGCCAGCCGCGTCGAGGGTGACTTCCCAGATCTGACCGGGCCGGACGCGGACAGAGGGGGCCTCGCACTGGGCGATGCGGACGCCGTATCGGGCGGCGAGTTCGGGGTCGTCGATCAGGCCCCAGAAGCGCTTCCACAGACGCGATTGCAGGGAATCGAGATTCAGCTCGTCCTCGGTCTCGGGCGGGGCGGTCTGGTCGAGCGGGAGACCGGTCCGCGGGGCCTGGCGATCGCCGAATGCCCGACGGAACATAGCAAGGCTGGTTTCGTGGTCGGGTTCGGCATGGGCGACGAGATCGTGCTCGAACTTGATCACGAGGGCCTCGAAATAGACCTGGTCGCCGTGAAGCTCGAGCCGCTCGCGCGGGCCGACGACGCCCGATGGGCCGATCTGCTGCCAGTGGAGGATGGTGATAGGTTCGCCGTCGTCGTCGTGGTATTGCTCGACGATGTTGACCTGGGCGACACGCCTGGAGCCGCCGAGGCGTTCGGCGTAGAGTTGCAGCTCGGCTTTCTCACGGTCTAGTTCGGTGATGCGGGACTCGAGTCGGCGGATCTTGAAGGCGGAGAACTGGTCGGTCGCGACGGTCGCCACTCCGATGAGGGCGAGGACGCCGAGTCCTGTTCTGATCCACCTTAGTTTGAACATGTTCGTGGCTCTCGGTGCCGGTTTTATCTTGCCGGGGGCAGGATCAACAGATGGGTCTGATGACCCATCCAACGGTTTCTGTATCGGCCCGGCGATTTGTCCGCTGACGTTAAGAGTGTATCCGATAAGTCATAAGACGCCGCGGCGTCGATCGTGCGACGACCGGCGGGATACCGATGCTCTCCATTGTAGGCATACCGGACTTTGCGGGGTCAGGATGGCTTGCGGAATCTTATCAGGTAGTTTTCCTGGAGGAAGGGCGTCGGGGGGGACTCGATCGATACGAAGCCGTCGGCGGCGAGTTCTCGGATCGTCTCCGAGCGACTGAGGCGGACGTGGCCGTGGATCCAATCGCGCTTGTCGGTGGCGAGATGCGCGGTGTTTTCGGGATCGCGGAAAAAATCGATAATGATGAGTTCGCCGCCCGGCTTGAGGGCGCGATGGAGTGAACGCATGGTGCTGCGGGGGAACTCGAAATGGTGGTAGGTGTCGCAGATGAAGGCGAGGTCGATCGAATTCGGCGGCAAATCGACGGAATCGTCCTTGCAGCGGATTGTCTGGATGTTGTTCAGGTTGCGTTCGTTTGCCTGTTTGTCGATATGGGCCAGGAAATCGGGGGAGATGTCCACGGCGTAGGCCCTTCCATCTCGACCGACCGCGTCGGCGAACAGGAAGGTGAAAAATCCGGTGCCGGCGCCGATGTCCGCGACGGTCATGCCCGGGTGTGGGTGGACGGCGGCGAGGATCTTTTGGCGATGCCTGTAGATTTCTCGGCTGTCGCCTTCGAAACGCTTGACCCAGTCTTCGACCTGGATGTCGCCCTTGAATCGTTCGTTGATGCCGGGCTTGACGCTGGCCTCG
>CAYXGR010000163.1:0-5341 GCA_964464525.1 uncultured Planctomycetaceae bacterium | reverse complement strand
AGCAGTGGCACATGGACCGCACCGGTTGGAAACCGGTGCCACAACGCGGCCGTGGGCCGCGACCAGGGGCTCGGCGTGCTCATCTGTTACGCCATGCCCGCGCCTTGGGGCTTGGGCATGCCACCCGGCGGATGCCACCGTGTTGCGGGGATGCAATCTGATGTGTGAGACTGGGCCGGAAATGTCGTTCTCAGCTATTGAGAGGGGTTGGGACGGGGGGAGATTTGCGCCCGGTCGGAGAACCGGATCCGAGGGTTGGCCCTGCGTTTATGGCGATCGTGTCGATGCCGGGTTATTCTCTCGGGTCGTTGGGGTCATGCCGTCCTTGGGTGTTTGAATTTCGTAACCCGATCAATCTGGAGATTACTCAATGTCCATACGTCATCTGAAACGTATTTCGATACTGATCGCCGTGGTGATCGTCCTGTGTTCCCGATTGTCAACATATGCGGATGAAGCGGTTGATCTTCGTCCGAAGTTTCCGCAGGGCCGGACGCGCTATGTGGAAGTGTTGGAGAAGACGGAGCAGGTGATCCACTCCGCCCAGATGCCCGGCGGCAAAATGAAGATGAAAATCGACAGTACCAAGGGTCTGATTGAACGGGTCGAATCCGCGACTCCGGACGGCGTCAAGCTCGTGTTGACCTATGACCGTGCGGGCGGGTTGTGGGATGTGCCGATGATGGGGGGCACGCTTCAATATGATACGGACCTCCCGAGCACGGATGAAAATCCATACCTTCGGCAGATTCTCAAACCCATGATCGGCATGCCGTTGACGGTCGAGCTGGACAAGGATCGAAAAGTTCGATCGCTCACGGGTATGGTCGATATCGTCAAGGCGATTCAGAAAAAGGCGGCGGCCAATCCACTCTTCATGAGTATGCGGGCGGGCCTCAGCGATGACACGGCGAAGCTGACCTGGGGTGATGGCCGCTACATGGTTTTGCCCGGGAAGAAAGTGAAGGCGGGGGATACGTGGACCGGACGTGTCGAACAGGAATATCCGCAGATCGGCACCATGGTGGTGGCGATCGATTGCAAGCTGGAGTCGATTCAGGCGAAGAATGGGAAAAAGACCGCCGTGATATCCTATTCGGGCACCATTCAGGAACTGAACTCAATAAACGAGGACGCCAAGGCACCCGATGGGGATGCGGATGATCCGAAGAATGTCGTCGAACCGGAAGACGCAAAATCGGATACGAATAAGGGAACCCTTCGTGGAACCGCCACCTTTGACCTCCAACGCGGGGAGATCGTTGAACAAATCGAGGACAGCGAGATGAGGTTCAACGTTCAGAGTCCGATGGGGGCCGTCGATGTCGAAATGAAAAAGAAGGTGACGATGTCCACGATGCCCGCTGCAAAACGTGAATCCGTCAAAAAGGAGAACCTGAAAAAGGCGCAAATGGCCAAGGCCGCGGCCGAAAGGGCGCGTGAGGAGAAGTCCAGGGAAGCCAAACCCAAGACAAACGTGGATGAAAGCCGCATCAAGCCGACCGCGGGCAACCCGCTCAAGACCGGTACGCCCTGGTCACGATGGGGCGGGCCGAACGGCGATTTCAAAGTGGATGTCGCGGGCCTGGCCGACGCCTGGCCCGAAAGTGGTCCGCCGGAACTCTGGGGCCGAGATCTTGGAGACGGCTACTCGGCGATCGTGTGCGACTCCGAGCGACTCTATACGATGTATCGGGTGGATGACGAGGATAAGAATCTTCATCAGGAGGTGGTCGTAGCCCTCGATCCGATCAGCGGCGAGACCCTCTGGGAGCATCGGTACGACGCGCCGTTTGAGAAGGGTATGTCGATGGAATACGGCCCCGGGCCGAATTCGACACCCTTGGTTGTGGGTGACCGACTCTTCACCGTTGGCGTGACGGTCAAGTTTCACTGCCTGGACACGAAGACGGGCCGCGTCCAGTGGGTGCATGATTTGAGAAAGCAATACGGCGCCAGCACCCTGAGCCGAGGGTATGGTGCCAGCCCCTATGCCTACAAGGATTTGATTATCCTTCCGATCGGCGGCGAGGGTCAGTCGGTGATGGCGTTTCGCCAGAAGGATGGAAGCGTTGCCTGGAAGAATCAGGACTTTTCCTCAACCTTCGCCACTCCGTTCGTAGCGCGTGTCGGAGACGAGGACCAATTGATCGTGTTTGTGGGCAAAGTGGTGGCCGGTCTCGATCCAGCGAATGGTGAATTGAAGTGGAGCCACGCCCACCCCACGCTATACGGCGCCAACATCAGCACGCCGGTTCTGGGAGACGACGGGCGACTATTTATCGCGTCGGCCTACAACATGGGCAGCCGAGGGATCCGGCTCGTGCGGCAGGATGGCAAAACGGTGCCCGAAGAAATGTGGTATAATCGAAAGATGCAGATCCACTTTGGAAACGCGATTCGGATCGGGGGGCATATCTACGGCTCCAGCGCCTTCATGGGGCCGTCGTTCTTTGCCGCCGTTGATCTGAAAACGGGCGCGATCGCCTGGAAAGAACGGAGCATCGGCAAGGCAACGTGTGTCTATGGCGATGATAAAATGATCATTCTCGACGAAGACGGCACTCTTTATCTTACGGCCATCAGCCCGGAGGGGATCCGGATTCTTTCCAAGTATCAGGCCTGCGAACACAACGCCTGGACGGTGCCGACGCTTGTCGGAAAGACCCTGTTTGTGCGGGATCGCAAGAAAATCATGGCCTTGGACCTGGGCTGAGCGTGGAAGGCTGGAATTTTTGGCTCGTTTCCGTCAGTATACAGGGGATGCACGTGGCGTTCGGGCCACGACCTGGGGGGAATTCGGCGAGCGAATGGTATTTATTGTCGAGATGACCGATTCAGAGAGAGGAGCCTGTGCGGATGATGCAAACCAGACTGGCGCGAATGATTGTGGTGATGGGGGTTCTCGGATTCACGGGTGCGGCAACCGCCCAATACAAGCAGTGGGGCGGGCCGAAACAGAATTTCAAGTTCAAGTCTAAGGGATTGGCCACGGACTGGCCTGCCGAGGGGCCGCCGAAGCTCTGGTCGCGCGAGCTGGGCGTGGGGTATTCGGGAATCCTGGCCGACAAGGGCCGGCTCTACACGATGTATCGCGGCGATGCGAAGGAAGTCGTGATCGCCCTGAACGCGAAGACCGGCGAAACCCTCTGGGAATATAAGTATGACTCCCCCGTTCACAAGAAACACCAGCGTACCTTCAACGCCGGTCCACGCGGGACGCCCCTGCTCTCGGGCAAGCGGCTCTACACGATCGGCTGTTCGGGGAAGATGCATTGCCTGAGCGCCAAGACTGGAAAGGTTTATTGGTCGCACGATCTGTGGAAGGAGTTTGACGGCACGTTTCTGATGCACGGCTATGCATCGAGTCCGTTCGCGTATAAAAAGACGGTTGTTGTCATGGTGGGCGGCGAGGGACACAGCCTGATCGCGCTTGACAAAAAGACGGGTGACGTCAAGTGGAAAAAACTGGATTTCAAGAACAGCTACTCGTCGCCCAAGCTGATCGAGGTGGACGGGCAGGACCAGCTCTTGTGCTATATGGCCCAGGAACTCGTGGGGGTCGATCCGAAAAACGGAAAACAGCTCTGGTCGTACTCGATCGGTAACCAGTTCAACCAGAACATCACCCTGCCACTCTGGGGGAAGGATCACATCCTCTTCCTGACATCGGCGTCCACCGGAAGCCGGGGCCTCAAGCTCACGCAAAAGGATAATAAGACTACGGTAGAGGAATTGTGGTCCAACAAGAAAATGAAGATCCACCACAGCAACGCGGTCCGGGTCGGCAAGTACGTCTATGCGTCGAGCGGCGGCATGGGGCGGCCCGGCATCTTCTGGGCGATCGATGTCAAGACCGGCGAAGTCGCGTGGCGAGAACGCGGGTTCGACAAGGCAACCTGCCTCTACGCCGACGGTCGTTTCATTATCCTCGACGAGAACGGCAACCTGGGGCTGGCGACGGCAACTCCGGAATTTTTCGAGGTCCATGCCAAGGCGCCGATCCTCGAGCCGCTGGATGCCTCCAAGACCTGGACGATGCCGACGCTGGTGGGTCGCACGTTGTATCTTCGAGACAGCACGAAAATCATGGCCCTGGATCTTGGGAAGAACAGCCAAAAAAGCTGATCCGATCGATCACCCGCCTATTCATCAATTCCCAGTCGTATCCGGCAGCGCGGGAGATTTCCCCACGTGCACCGGGCTTGCCTCGCGTCGCTATATGTGCTACATAGGCGGACTTGCGACAACCCGGGTAGGTAGCTCAGTTGGTAGAGCAACGGACTGAAAATCCGTGTGTCGCCGGTTCAATTCCGGCCCTACCCAGTTCTTTAAGGCTTTATCCCCACACGACTTAGAACTATCAGGCGAATCGGTAGGCTCGGATGGGTCAGCCAAATGGGTCAGAAATGGGTCAGTGGTCCAATTCAGGGCGTCCCGGATGGCCTCGATCCCTGCCTCGCGGGCCTTGTCGAGTTGGTCCTGGGTCGCCGCCGCGTAGTAAGTCAGCGTGGTTTCGACGTTCCGGTGTCCGGCGAGCTTCTGGGCCGTCTGGATGTTGACACGTTTGGTCCAGTTCGTGATTGCCGTCCGCCGCAGATCGTGGAGCGTCACGGCCGGTTTGCCCTCGCCGTCCATCAGCAACGCCTCGGACTTTGCCGCCTTGCGGACGATCTTCGGGAATTCCCGGTGGAAGTTGTTCAGGATGAACCGATCCTCCCGCCAGTGGCCGGCCGTCTGGGCGTCCTTGATGAACTCTAGCCGCCGGGGCGGCACGAAGACGTAGCTTTGGCCATCGTCGGCGTCGGCGAGCAGGGATTGAAGGATAGCCATCGTCTGCGGTGGGACGGGAATCGTCCTGGACTGGTACGATTTCGACGTCCAGGCGATCGTGGTCGGACCGTCCTTCTTCGGTGAGACCCGGATCGTCTCGAAATAGCGGATGCAATCGGCGGGCGTGATGCTCGTCAGCGGGCAGTCGTTGCCGATGTGCTTGGCGAACCGCATCAGGGCCGCGACGGCACCCACGAGGAATCGAATCTTCATCCGCTGCCCACACGGGCCGATCCGAAGCCGCTCGAATTCTTCGGTGAACTCGGCGACCGTGATCCGCCTGGCGACGTTTCGGGTCGACGGCGTCTCGTACATTTCGTTCGCCTTGGCGGCGCGGAACTCCTCGGCTTCGTCCCGTGTCTGGAACGTCTTCGCGGGCCGGATCACCTTTATAGCTCAAAAAGCGCCACGCGTATGTGTGTTCAAGTTGTCACAAACCAGTGTCACCTTCTAGGCGTCCTGGTAACGAGTGCGAAGAAGCGCTTCCATCTCCAACGCCCAATCAACC
>CAYXGR010000162.1:5245-7071 GCA_964464525.1 uncultured Planctomycetaceae bacterium | reverse complement strand
CACGCTTGGTGAGGAGCGGTCTATTCGACCGGCGTCTTCGTTGATCGCCCGCTGGATGCAGTGCATGGCGCATGCGCTGGCGGCCGATATCGACCAGGCACGATATCCACCCTCCTATTGGAAGATGGCGATCCGGCGAGCAGAGGGGCTTGGATATGATGGCGAGGGGGCCGCGGGCTTGATGGCGCTATTGCGCGGACTGGCGTATGAAAACCTGGGTGACGCGGAACAGGCGGCGGCTGAATATGGCAGGGTGATCGGTCGGCCGGTGGTCAGCATCGATGCCGATTTGATCGCGCGGAGTCGGAAGACGGCCTTAAAAACGATCCGGCGTTGGTACGATCCGAACTTGAGCGATCGGCGAGATGGGGTCTGGTCGCGGAACGAGCACAGTGAATGGCAGGTGTTGTCGCGGCCGGGGTTCCGGATTCATTATCGCAACGCGCAGGCGGCCGACTTGATCGCGTCGTCGGCGATCTTTCATTTCCGCCGGATCGCCGACCTGTTGGCATTGGACGTGGAGGAAGTGCCGTGGCCGGTGGCGTGCGATGTGTTTCTGCACGCGGACGAGGCGACGTTTCGGGAGGCGACGGGTCAGCCGGGACCGGTTCGGGCGATCAGCACGATCGAGACGCAGGGGGGAATGCTGCTGCGCCACACCATCCATGTCCATCAGCGCGATCCGTTGTTGTTGTCGGCGTCGATCAGTCACGAACTGGCGCATCTGATCGTCGGCGCGGTCACGAGCTATCGCCCGGGCAAGGCGGTGCTCAACGAGGGTATCGCCCTGCATGTCGAACCGGAATGCCGACATCGACAATTCGGCCGCCTGTTCGGCGCAATCGAGCGACCACGTCGTATCCAACAACTGTTGACGATCGGCGAGATGCATCCACCGGAGCCGGGCTTCTACGCCGAGGCGTATCGACTGGTGTCGGTATTACGGCGCGGCGGCGACCTGTCGCGACTGGTGGAGGGGGCTGGCTCCGGATTGAACCGAACCAGGCTGGCCAAACGCTTCGGCTATCAAAGCGGGAAGACACTGGAAAATGCCTATACTTCTAATTGACATTTGTATATATAAGATTAAGTGTCAGGGAAGGACGAACTGGTAGTCGATTCGGAAGCCGCCGGGCGCCGCCGGATCCTGCTCGAAGGTAAAGATCAGTAGACCGCTGCCGGTCACATCTCGAATATCGATTCGATCACAGGTGAAATCGATCCCCACGTTGCGGACCATGCCGAGGGCGGTGCCTTCGGTGGGTTCGGCTTCGAGCGGATCGCCCAGGGGCGCGGCGGAAAAATTGACGCCACGCACCAGCGCCCGCGGATCGGTCACGTTGATCGCCGGATCTCGTTCGTTTTCGTTGATCAACCGGATCAACTCGTCGCCGCCCACAGAGAAGACGCGCCGGCAGGGCTGGGCGACCTGGGCGCTGGCGGTGTTTCCCTCGAGCCGAAGCTGCAGGGAATTGGTCGGCAAGGTGTCGTTGTTGAGCGGGTTGTAGCTCCCGAAGGAGAAGATCGCGCGGAAGTTGGTATTGTTGATGAAGGCGACCTGAATCGCGCGGGGGATGATCTGCCCCCCCGCACCAAAGTCACTCGTCGCCGCCGTGAGCGTGGCCGGCACACCCGTGGTGCAAGAGGCGATGGGGACGACCAGCAGCGAGAGGATCACGCTCGTCAGGGGGCTTATTATAGGGCGTCGTTTGTTCATCCGGTTTCTCGATCAATCGGTTGTGACCTGGGTCATCGCTAGCATCGGCAATGGGGTGTGGTGTGGGCCAGCTTATTCGACGGATTGGGCCCCGATCGCCATGCCCCCG
>CAYXGR010000162.1:0-5145 GCA_964464525.1 uncultured Planctomycetaceae bacterium | reverse complement strand
CCCGGCCGGCATGTTTACGATTGATCGAACGATCGAGTCGCGTTCGTCCTCCGCCCCTGTCGGGGCGGGATTGTTGGGATCCATCGTGGTCCACGAATTCCGCCCCGGCTGCACCGGGACTCCACTCGTGGCTACAGCCTTTCACCCCTATCGGGGTGAGGCGGATTATTGGTTCAGCACTTGCCACGTGTCCTCCATGCCCGCGCCTGGGCTTGGGCATGCCACCCTGAGGCTTGGGCATGCCACCCTGGGGCGATTGAGCATGCCGGTTGGCCGCGGTGTTGTATTATTTTCGCTGGCGATAGAGGGACTGATCCACGACCGCCGCCATGGCGGCGGTGTCCAGATCGCCGCCCAGGAAGGAATTGATTGTTGGGATGTGGGCACCGGCGTCGGTCAGGATCGCGTTGTAGTCGAGTTCGATCAGATCGGCATTGTCCATTCCACTGATCTTCTTGAGCACCTGATCCACGTGCAGCGACAGCATTCGGCCCATGTCCATGTCCGGCGTTCCGTCTTCCTTGAAGGTGCCCCGACGGACGAGCATTTGCTTCTGCGACGCGAGGATCTCCTCCATCTTGCGGCGTATGAAGAGGATCTTGTATTGATACCCCTCGGGTAGATCGAGGAGGAGTTGGGAGATCATCTTGACGACCTTGCCCTTTGCGTCGGGCAGCCAGGCCGTGTCTTCTTTGATCTTTTTGACGCGCTCGAACTCGTAGTAGCCCTTGGGATTGTCCTCGTCGGCGGTTCGAATGCCGTCGGCCAGGACGGGAATTCCGCCAGCCTCGAGGATCATCATCATCATCGATGTCCCGCTGCGCGGCAGCCCTGAAACGATTGTCACCTGATCTTTTCTGCTCATGACTGATACCCTCCCCCGCAACTCACACACCCAGTTTCGATTACGTAAAACCCGCCCGTCATCCGGGGGACAACCCTATCGTAAAGAAGAGCTTTTGAGATGAAAAGGACACCGCTCCTTTTCGGACCTAGTTCGGAATCGCCGATCGTGCCGGGTGTGCGATCGGCCGATCGATTTCGTTGTATCATTCGGGAATAGAGGTTTTAATGGCCATCCTCGCCAGGAGGATAATATTATGCATGGAACGATCCAACGCTGGGTGCTCAGATTTTCAATCCTTGCCACGCCTTTGATGCTGACCGGTTGCCACGACAGCAATACCAATTCCGCCGATATCGTTGACATCGTTTTCGCCATCACCGATCTGGTTCTGGCCATCATTGTTGCGGTGGACTAGAAGTCTCGAATATTGGCGTTGGGGGCGTTATCATGCCGCTTTCTGGGATGGTGGGCGTTCACCGATCGTTGCATTTTTTACCCTTGCGCGGTATGCTCCACATATTCTGAGATGGGGAAGCGGTTTTGTTATGGGGGGCCGATAACTCCTTTCCCACTGGAGAACCTGTCGCAAAAACTTATCCGTGGAGGCGTTTCGTAGTCGAGCATTTCGGTGCGCAGGGACCACGGTTTCACTCTGGAGGGCAATCACCATGTTTCGGCAAGAAGCGGCCTCTCGTGGATCCTGGCATCCTCCCGGCATTCTGGCGGCGATGGCACTGCTGTTCGGTCTCTGGCCCTCCTCTGCAATTTCTCAGGTACCCTTTACCGAAGAGGCCTTGTCTCGCGGTCTGGACTACTTTACGCCAGAGCGCATCAGCATCTCACGGTTTGGATACGGCGTGGCCTTCGTCGATCTCGATGGGGATGGGGATCCCGACATCGTGACCGTGGGCGCTGCGGATGGGCATGCGGGGGTCTTTGAGAACGACGGGACCGGAACCTTTACTGACCGATCGCTGAACAATGGCATCCCCATCCTGGAGGGGCGCTCGGGGATCGTGGCGCTCGACTACGATGACGATGGGGATCTGGATCTGTACATCACACAAATCGACTTCGGCAATGTCCTGGCCCGCAACGACGGGAACTTTCAATTCACCGATGTCTCGACGGCGGCCGGTGTGGCCGACACGGGTCGGGGGACCGGCGCGACGGTGGGAGATTATGACGGGGACGGGTGGCTGGACATCTATGTTCCGAACTATGGCGTGAATTCGATGGGTCAGCCGGATGAGGATCTTCTGCTTCACAATCTGGGCAATGGCACTTTCACGGACGTTGCCTCAGCCCTGGGCTTGGCCGATCCTTGGCGCGGCTGGCAGGCGGTTTTCTTCGACATGGATTGGGATGGTGATGTGGATCTGTATGTCTCCAATGACAAAAAGGTTCCCTCTGAATTAACGATGCACAACCGGCTCTACGAGAACATCGGGGGAACCTTCAGCGACATCTCCGCCTCATCGGGAGCGGACGTTCATCTCTATTCCATGGGGCTCGGCGTGGGGGACTTTGATGGGAATGGTCTGCAGGACGTGTACTGTACGAATCTGGCGATAGAGCCTAATTCGTTGCTGCTGAACCAGGGGGGGGGTGTCTTCACATCGTCGGAAACCCTGGCGGGGACGGAATCGATGCGAACCGGGTGGGGGACGGTGATCTTCGACTACGACAATGACGGGCTGGAGGATTTATACGTCTGCGACATGATGGGACCGCCGATCGGCGCGTTGCCGTTTAATCGTCTCTATGTTCACAACGGCTCGTGGCCCTGCACCGATGTGGGGCCTGCCTTGGGCGTGGATGATGCAATGGATTCCTTCGCCGTGGCGGTCGGCGACGTGGATGATGACGGCGATCTCGATATTCTGATTCAGAACAACGATGATCAAACCCGACTTTATATTAACCATGAGGGAGAGACCCGGCGTTGGATCAAGCTTGATGTCAAAGGGCAGGGGCACAATCAATACGCCATCGGCGCTCGTGTGCGGACGCGCGTGGGATCGGTCTGGCGGGATCGACAGATCATCGCCGGCGGCAATAACTACAAGTCACAAAACGAGCTGATTGCTCATTTCGGGTTGAACGACGCATTGACTGCAGACGAGGTTTTTGTGATGTGGCCCGGCGGCACCACACGCACACTGACGAATCTGGAAACCAACCGAACCTGGCTCATCTTCCCTCCGGAACGGCTGGGCGACAGCAATGCGGATGGAGCCATCAACGTGGACGACGTTGTTGCTTTCGTTGGGGTGATCCTTGGATTGGATGCTGATCCTGTCCGCACGGCCCTCTCGGACATGGATGGGAATGGCGGAGTCGACGGCTCGGATATTGCGGCTTTTATTCAGGCTCTGCTTCCGTAATCGGACCCTGCTTGATGGGGTTGCATGGTCAACCTTTTTTATTCTTCTATTTGTCAATTTGACATGGTGTGCGTTCTGGTACCCGTGCGGGATCAACAGATGGGTCTGATGACCCATCCTATCTCTTTGAATTCTACTTCTTTGAATCCAGCTTCGGGGGTGTTATAATACATCATGGGTGGGGTGGCCTGCCGGCCCTCGGCAGGGGGAGCACATTCGCAATTATTTTCCCCCTGAGCGGTCGGGTGTCACTTCGTGGTTCACACTTGGGAGACTCATTCGCGCCGTGCAGCGTGCGGGTGAATGCCGGCTATTTTCTAAGATGGCAGGCAGGGTCTCTCTGTGTCGATGCGCCTTGGTGGATTCCGGCGCTTGTTTTCGGAGAAGAGACATGCATGGGGCATATCGCCGCCCGCGTCTGTTGACTGCTCGCATCGCCCTTATGGCGACCGGGTGCCTTCTCGCCGTCATATCGCTTGTCTTCGCAGATCCACCGGCTGCATTCACGGAGGAGGCTCAACTTCGTGGCATCGATTACACAATGAACCTGCCCGGCCCCGGTCATCGTGGGTTGGCCTTCGCCGATCTGGACAACGACGACGATCCCGACATCGTCGTCACGGGACGACTTGACAATCGGGTCGGCATTTTCGAGAACGACGGGACAGGGCGTTTTCTTGATCTTTCGGTCACGAGCGGCATTCCGTTTCTCGAACAGCCTTCGGGCGTGGTTGCCTTCGACTACGACTCGGACGGCGATCTCGATCTCTATCTGACTCAATTCTGGAGGCCCAGTGTCCTGGCACGCAATGACGGCGATTTCAAGTTTACGAACGTCGCCGTCGAGGCGCGGGTCGACCACTCCGGGCCGTCGGAGGGAATCGCCGTGGGCGACTTCGACAACGACGGGCGACTCGATATGTATGTCGGTCTATATGGAGGGCCGAACCGGCTCTATCGCAACCTGGGTGACGGCAGTTTCAAGGAAGTGGCCGGACGGTTCGGAGTCGACGACGACGGGCGTGCCTGGCAGACCATCTTTTTTGATGCCGATCGCGATGGCGACGCGGATATTTATGTCTCCAACGACAAGCGAGTACCCTTCAGCGACATGCGGAATCGCTTCTACGAAAACATCGGAGGCGCGTTCGTCGATATGTCCGTCGAATCCGAGACCGACGCGAATATCTTCTCGATGGGTGTGGCGGTTGGAGATTTCGACGGGAACCTGTTTCCCGATCTGTATTGCACCAATCTCGCCATCGAGTCGAACGCCCTGTTTCTCAATCGAGGCATTCATCACAATCCCGGCGAACCGGGACAACCGATTTCATTTCTGCCCGCGGAGAGTCTTGCCGGCGTTGCATCCCATCGTCTCGGCTGGGGGGCGGTCTTTTTCGACTACGATAACGACGGTTATCAGGATCTCTATGTCTGCAACGAGGGCGTGGCCAACCGGCTGTATCATCACACCGGTAGCTGGCCCGCCGTCGATATCGCCCCGGCGCTGGGTCTTGACGATGGTGGTGGTAATTTTTGCGTCGCCATCGCCGACGTCGATGCCGACGGTGATCTTGATGTGTTGGAAAATGATGCCGGTCAGCAGATTCGACTCTACATCAACCATGAGGGGGAGAACCGGCGGTGGGCGCGGTTCAAGATCGTCGGGCCGCCCGGCAACCGCTTCGCCGTGGGAGCGATTGTGGATGTGCGAACGGGTCGAACCTGGCGCACGCGGGAGGTCATCGCCGGGAGCAATCTCAAGTCGCAGAACGAGTTGATTCAACACATCGGTCTAGACGGTGCGATCCTCATTGACGAGGTCGTCGTGAGCTGGCCGGGGGGGGCGACGCGGACGCTGTACGATCTGCCGGTGAACAGCACGATCACGATCATGCCGCCCGAATAACG
>CAYXGR010000161.1:0-7107 GCA_964464525.1 uncultured Planctomycetaceae bacterium | reverse complement strand
TAATCACACAGCGAAAGAGCAGATTCCCATCCGCCAATTTTTCCCCGAAGCAAGTGCACATGCGACTCTTTTGGCCCCGAAGGGGCGCAACATGTCAGCCCAGGGCAGAGCGAAGCGGCTGTTAAGCCGCGCAGCGCCGCCCTGGGTCAGCAACCCCACACACACCCAGCCCTGAAGGGGCGGAACAATCCGTCCATCACCCAAGGCCGCGAAATACCGAAGAAATGGCTCCCCGATGTTTTCGATGAGCGCTTTGTGTGAGATGATCTGGTAGCAATAAGCAAAAATTAAAAGTCTCAGGAATCAGCCGAGGAGGTTGGGAATTTGGCTCAGGCCGGCGAGGGCGGATTGCTGGCTTTGAAGTTGGGCGATGACCGACTCCATGGCGTTGAACTGGCCGAAGAGGCGCTGCCGCCGGCCCTCGAGGAGGATTTCCATCCGGCCGATCCGATCGTTGATCTGGGTTTCCGTCGCGAGCATGGCGTCCTCCCGGAGCGAGATGACGCCCGTCTCAGGATCGGTCAGTCGATCGATCTCATTGGCAATGATGCCGCCAAGCCCCCGTTTAACGACTTCGCCCTCACTGTCTTTTTCCTCGAAGGTAAAGAGTTCGGCCACGGCCTCTGGATTGTCGACCAGGGCGTTGCGCAGTTTGTCTTCATCGAGGCTGAGCCGGTTGCCACCGCTGAGGGTGATACCCACATTGCTTAGCCTGTTTAAGGCCGCGTCGAACCCGGAGACGGTCTTGTTTGTCAGATTGATGAGCGACCGGCGAACGCGGCGAGCTGTGGAATCGCCCTGCAGGATTCCGCGAACCTCGGTCTCGGGATCGAAGTCCGTCGCTTCGTCCAGGGTGGCGATGACGGTATTGAAATTATTAACGAAATTCTGAAACTCCTCGACGATCGCATTCTCATCGCGGGTCACCGACACGGTGACGGGACTGTCAGACGCGCCGACGAGATCGAGGCGAACGCCGCTGACCACACTGTCCAGTGAATTGGTGGACGATGAGAGCACGAGGGGTCTATCGCCCTCCTCGGCGCCGAGGACGACGATCGCGTCCCGGGCGCGGGCCAGGGTGTCGAAGGCCAGATCGGAGCGCCCGGCGTCGATCGCCAATTCACCGGCGCGACCGGTACGGGTGCTGGTGATGCTCAGCCGAAAGGGCCGGCCCGACGAGCCGTCGTTGATGATGGAGGCGTTGACGTCGGCCCCGCCGTCCCGGATCTTCGTGAGCACATCGTTGAGGGTGTCGTTGGCGTCGATCGTGATGGTTGTTTCCCGACTTCCGTCGATAAATGTCTTTCCCGCTTCGGCACGACCGAGGATACCCAGGGCACGGGCGCCGCCGCCGCTCTCCTCGGTCACGCGAAGCCGGCCGGCGCCTTCGGCCGTATCCTCCAGAATGAGGCCGTCCCCGTTATCATTGATCCGCGCCGTGATCTCGGTCGGTCGCGAATTGATTTCGTCGATCACGTCCTTCAAGGTCTTTTCATCACCCTGCGTCAGGTCAACAACGGCGGAGGCGCCGGCGCTGTCGGTGATGCGAAAACGGCCGGCAGGAACACCCTGACCGTTGTTCAGGTCCGCAAGGCGCGTGGCCTCGGAGACGTATTGGCGTTGCAGGTTTCCGCCGGCGACGCGATCGACTGAGGCGTCGACGGCAATGTGAAGATCGTCCGCCGTCTGACCGGCGACGACCAGGTTGCCAGTAACATCGGCCGGATCGGTCGTGTCAACGAGCTGAATGCCGAGGCCGGATGCGGATACGGAGGCCGTGACCGAGGTCGGGGCATCGTTGATCGACCGAATAATGTCGTCGAGCGTCTGAGCGCCGGAAAGATCGACGGTTGTCGAGTTTCCGGCGCGATCGGTGATTTGCAGATCCGCCGGATCGATGCCACGACCACCATTGAGCGATCGCGCGAGGACGGAATTGAGCGGGGCGACGAGGCGACGCGAGGGGATGAGATTACCGACCGTCTGTCCTAACAGACCCAGGTCTTCCGCGGTATCCGACTGGCTGACCAGGATGAAGCCCGGTCCGTTGGTCGTATCGGTCAAAGTGATGCCGAGGCCGTCGCTGGAGATCGCGGCATCGAGGCCGTCGTTCGGGTCGAGATTGAGTACGCGAAGGACCCCACCGATGGTGTCGACGGCATAGATATCGCGACCGGTCAGTTTGCTGGCCGACACCGAATCCGCGATACCGAGATCTTCGGCCGTGGTGCCGCCGACGTCCTCGATCAGCAGGTCATTGGCGGGCGTCGCGTCGTCTGCAAGTGAATGGTCGGTGACGATCAGGCCCGATCCGCTGATGACCGCGGTGACATCGACGCCGTTCGAATCGTCGTTGATGACATCGATCACATCCTGGACGGTGGTCGCCCCCGTGAGATCGAACAGGGCCGAGCCGCCGGATCGATCGGTGATTCGGAACTGACCGTCCTCCACACCGCTGCCGTTGTTCAGGAGGTCGAGCCGGGTTTGCGCCTGGAGATTGTCCGAGAGATCGAACTGCAGGGCTGTGCCGTCGGAGAGCCTCACGTCCAGATCGGCGAGACCGGTTCGGCGGCGGATGCCGTTTCCGTCGTTCAGGGTGATGAGCGGGGTTTGCGAATCGATGGAGACGAGATTGCCGCCGCTGAGGGAACTGGCGGCGACGGATTTCAGAATGCCGAGATCGGTGGCGGTACGGCCGTTGCCGACCTCCGAAATCGACAGATTACCATTACCCCCGGATTGATCATCGAGAACCAGGTGATCGCCTTCCACGCGCGCCTGAAGGCGGATGGCGGACTCGGAGTTGATCGCCTCGACCACGTCGTCGATGGTTCGGGCGGCGACGAGGTCGATGACGGCGCTGTCACCGGATCGATCGGTGACGCGGATTCTGCCGACCTGGACGCCCGCTCCTCCGTGGAGCGCGCTGAGATCGGTTGAACGGTTGACGCGACCGGCAGCGGATTCAAGGGTGAATGTTCCCGCGCCGACGGGAGTGGCATCGAGACTAGAGAACCCCTGGGAGATGAGTTGATGGGAGGCGGCGAGGTTTTTGACACGGAAGGTGTAGTCTCCGATGGCCGCGCCTTCTTTGGCCGTGGGGAGTAGAACGGAATCGTCGCTGCTGGCGGCATCGGCGGAGAGGAAAAAATTCGGGGTATTGAGTCGATTCGCGGCGTTTCGGATGGACAGGAGCTGGGCGGAGATCTGGAGCAGGCTGGTGCGCCGGTTGGTGAGCACGCCCAGCCGCTGCTGCAATCGCGTGATCGGCGCCCGCTGGGCATCGATCAGGGATTCAACCAGATCCTGGATGGGCAGTCCCGACACGAGTCCGACACTGCTGGTGATGCTGGACATGGGTACCCTTTCGGGGGGGAAACGTCGAAAAGTCAAAACGCCGAAAAGTCAAAACGCCGAAAAGTCAAAATAACAACATCAAAAACAGAAACTCCGTATTCGACACTGCCTAAAAACAGTGGCACACGGGCATATCGCACCCCTACCAGCCCGTGGTAGAACTGTGGCACCGGTTTCCAACCGGTGCGTATCCATTGAAAACAGGCGATGCGAAATCCAATTACGACTTCCACCACAGGCTGCTACGGGCGCGACTCCGCCTGGGAACGGATCAGATCTTTTGGGGCGATGACCGCTTCCTCACGGGCGCGGCTCTGATTGGCGCGATTCGGATCGACCGGGACGGCGCGAAATCTTTTTCGCCCGTCCAGGAAGCACATCATGATCAGACCCCGTTTGACGCATCGTTTCCGATCTGAACGAGATGTCGACATCGAATCCTCCCTGTTGGTGATGCCCTGTTGATGATGCCTCTACGAATGACCGACGCGCGGTCGGCGTAACGTCAGTGTTATCGGTCAATCCCGTGGTGTGCATGGAACAAGAGGCGCAGACGGTTTCACGTATTGAACCCGACACGCGCCTCTATGGCTTCTCATCAGATAACTCGAAGATCAGTCGAATCCCAATCTTACGACTCGTTTCCAGACTAACCGAGCAGCGAGAGCACGCTTTGGGGAATCTGGTTGGCGATCCCCAACACCCGTGTGGTGGATTGCTGCAATATTTGCGCTCGTGTCAGATTGGAAACTTCTGTGGAATAATCGGTATCACGAATCGCCGACTCGGAGGCGGTGACGTTTTCGAGGGCAACGCGCAGACTATTCAGATTGGTCTCGATTTGGTTGGCCTGGAATCCACCCAGGCGGCCGCTCAAGGTCGTGACCTGCCCGATGGCCGCGGTGATGATCTGCTCGGCGGCGGGCAGGTTGGTGGAATCGGTCAAGGCTGCGGTACGGCCGCTGCCCAGGGTGTTCAGGAATCCGGCATCCGAGGTACCCAGGTTTGAGGTATTGAGTGATGGAATCCCCAGGCTGACGCGGCCGTCGCTGTTGACGTTGGGCCCGATCTGGAAGTTGGCCCCGCCGCCGACGATATTAAAGCTGTCAGAACCGCCGGAGGTGGTTCCGAAGGTCTGGGAGAGATCGGCGACGAGGTCGAGGCCGCCGCTCCGAATCCGGGCGACGAGACCGTCGACCGAGGCCTGCTGGCCGTTGATGAAGACCTGGGCGTCACGACCGTTGTCGAGATCGAAGTCGGCGGAACCGCTGCCGCCATCCCCGGGGTTCAAGTCAAAGGTACCACTCAATGTACGGACCGAGACGAACTCATTGCTGCCGAACTGGGTGCTGTTGAAGGCAATTCCGGTGGCGCTGGCCGTGGCGTTGACGCCGGTCAGATCGCCGGTGGCGGTCACGGCGGCGGCGATGGTCGAAAGGGTTGTGCCGCTGGAGAAATTGAAGATTTCCGTTCCCCGGGTGCCGCGGACCTCGATGGTGATGTTGTTTCCGGCGGAGACGGTTCCACCCCCTGTGGCGGCGATGCCCGTGCCGGCGCCGGCGGTGCCGATGGTGAGCTGGGCGGTCTGCGCGGACTGGGTCACCTGAACGTTCACGGTCAACGCGGAGTTGGCCGGGACGCGGGCACCGAAGATCTGCAATCGGGCGAGATTATTCGTGTTCTGTCCGTCGACGACGTATCCAAGTTCGCCGTTGAGCAGCTTCTTGCCGTTGAACTGCGTGGAGTTGGCAATTCGATCAATGCTGACGAGGAGGGCGTCGACCTGATCTTGGTTGGCGGCGATCTCTTCGTCGGAGAGCGCACCGTCGTTAGCCGACTGGACGACAAGACTCTTGATTTGCAGCAAGAGCTTGGAGACCTCGCCAAGGGCGGCATCGCCGGTGCTGATGACGTTGATCGTCCGCTCAGAGTTGCTGATCGCGGTGGACAGGCCGCGGATCTCGGTGCGCAGCGATTCCGATGCGATCAGGCCAGCGGGATCGTCGGCCCCACGATTGATCCGGAGGCCGGTGCTGAGGCGCTCCAGGCTCTTGCCGAGAGATTTATTATTGGCAGTGAGCTGGTGAATGGCTCGGATCGCCGGAACATTGGTATTGATGCGACTCATCGGTTCCTCCCTGAACGGCCACGATCAATCTCTGTTGATCCGTGACGAGACACGCCTACCTGCGTGTCCTCTGATCGTTCCGTTTCCCTTCACACGTTGAAGGGTACGAGTTTGAATGATACGTCACGATCCGCATGGCAAATCCTTTTCGCCGCTTCTCGAATGACGCCTCGCTGCCCGCGATAACATCCTTATCCGTCCGGGCAACGATTCAAACTGCTGCCCCCTGCGAAGAACAGTCTCGCGGGTGGCCGGTGTTCCTATCGGGCTACCCCTGATAGGACTTTCATTAGTCCTTAAATGATCTTTGATAGAATCGTCCGACGTCGATCAGCGTGGACACCCAAAGGGTGCACAGATCACCTTGAAGGGGGTGTGGTTTCGTCGTGGATCAATGATGGGGAGTATTATCAGACGGATCAGAAATTGCCGAATCATCGTGGGAAAGTGTTAGGCCCGAAAATGTTTTTCCCGATGTCGCCGAGGGGAAGTCATCTTGGACATTTTTATCAGCCAACTTTGAGGTGAGGCCGCCTTGCAGGTCTTGGACCAGGGCATCCAGGCGGGTCAGGTTTCCGACTTGATGGGCAAAATCGGAATCGATCCCAGCCTGATGCGATGCCTGAGTATTTTCCGCCGTGACTTCGAGCGTCTGAATCAAAGGCGTGACGGCCTCGCGCCGGAAGACGGCGACCTGTTCGCGAACGGCGGCGACCTGGAGTATGGCACACCGGAGAACGGCCCGGTGCCGGGCAGGACCGTCGGCCTGCGATGGCGAAGCAGGAGGGAGGGCTGCCGCGTGGCTGGTAAACGACGTGAGGAAGCCGCCGATTCGGGCATTGCCGAGATCGCGCGCGGCAAGAGGACGAATCCGCAGCACCCGAACCCCCTTGCCCCCGGCATCGGCGAGTGTGACAGACCAGGTGCCGTCCAGAAGCCGCGCGCCGTCGAACTCGGTGGTCTCGACGGTACGATCGATCATGTGGACGGCTTGATCGAAGTAAGCGGTGTGCGCCGTGATGTCGGGTGCCGGTGGGTCTTCCAGCAGCAACAATCGAGCGTCCAGATCCTGAAGACTCCGCTGAATCGTTTCAATGCCGTCCGTCGCGAGCCGAAACGCCGCATCCACCCGGCGAAGTTCGTCCAGGACTTCGAGGCAGTCTTCGGCATGAGGCTGATTGACGCACGAGTCCTCCGCAATCTCTTTGGGGAGGTGGCTGATTCGCAGGTCCGGTCCGCTCGGGCGATCCTCGCACGGGCGAGGCGGACGGCGATAGGGCCGGATGCGACCGGCGAGCAAGGGTCTGATATGGGTGTTTCTTTTATTATTCAATGACACAGCACCCGGGTTTCGAGTCCAGTCGTGTCGAATCGGTCAACAGGCTTGAAGCCGCTGTATTCTCGTGCTGACAGGATGATACCACATCTTTCGAATGGTTGTCTTCGCGCCTGCCGGGGCAGCATGGGTCCATGACAGAATCCGCGGATTCTCTTGCCGGCTTCAGCCGGCAGTTTTTTTGTTTGCCACCGACTTCAGTCGGTGGTGGACGCCATCCACCATTCCCCTCAGCCGGCTTCAGCCGGGCTTTGACGCCTCAACCCCTACGCGATGGGAT
>CAYXGR010000160.1:0-7134 GCA_964464525.1 uncultured Planctomycetaceae bacterium | reverse complement strand
ACACTCACCGACTCCCTTACGGTCGCGGCTCTGATAGAGGTCGTGGCTCTGATTCATCGGTGAGGAATGCGGGCTCAGGCGGCGAATCAGATGGAGTGCTCAGTCGCCTTCAGGAAGCGACCCGGTTGATGGTTTCGGAAGGAAGGCGATGCGGAATCCGACACTTAGATTCTCATTCAAGGGAGAAACCTGGGGGCGAAATGTTGATGAGAGCGACGCGGGTTGGGTGTCGAATGCTCCGCCCCGCGTGATGGCCAGCGCGCCGTCGGTGGTCTCGGTCCACTCCATGACATTTCCAGCCATGTCGAAGGTGTTGTAGGCGCCGGTGGAGAGGAGATAGGCTCCGCTATCGCTGTAGGGAAGATCGGGCATCCCCGGTCCGCCCATGGTGAAGTCGCCGTCGAAGAAGTTCGCCGAATTACCGGTGTCGGCGGTGGGCATGTTGTTGTTTGGAGCGACGTCGCTGCGGGTGGGGAAATGCCAGTAGCCGGCGTTGAGGGATCCTCCTTTGTAGTAGGCGGCCTTGTACCATTCGTCTTCGTTGGGCAGAACGACGCTCGCGCCGGCATTTCGTTCTCCGACCGTGGTCAATCCGCTGAAGGTGTAGGCCCCGTCTTCGGTCGTTGAGGCATCCTGGGGGCCGCTCGGTTGGCCGTTTTCCAGCCAGTTCACAAACCGCATCGCATCATAGCGATTTACGTAGACAACGGGCTTATTGTCATATTCCGTACCGGTGCCGCCGATGATCCGCTTGACGTGGTAGGAGTAATGGCCGTCCGTGCCGGATCGGACAATGCCGCCGGGCGGTTGGCTGCCCATCAGGGGGGTGTAGAGTCCGTTGGGATCGGTGGCGGCGACCGCATTGAGGAAGGCGGCGTATTGCGTGTTGGTCACTTCCGTCCGACCTAGCCGATAGGGATAATTGACAGCGCCGAAATCCCCCTGGGGCTGGGTGTCGGCAACATTGCCGGCATCGTCGATGGGGGCCGTTTCGATCGTGATCAGGCTGGCCGACAGCCCTGTCGGGTCGAGAAATAAAGCGCCCAGTGCCGTGAGGGCGATCGAAGCGGTTGTAGAACGCCAGGTGTGCATGACGTGCTCCTTCCTGAATGATCCCCCTCGTTCAGCCAATCGCGGTTCAGCCAATCGCGAATGCGATGACCCGGTTCCCTGCCAAGAGTATAGCAAAAGTCCTCGGCGAATACCAGACAGTGCAAAAACCAGACATAATGCCTCGATATTTCATGAACTGGACAAAAGACATGATTGTCCAATGTTGGTGCATTGGCTCGCCGGGGAACAACCGATGGGTTTACCATTGCAAATCGAGCGAATAGCGAAGTGCGCGCTCCAAAGAGAATAAGTGTTCTTCAGAGATCATGGTGATACGCTGTCTTAACCGATCCTGCGGGATTGTATGCAAGTTGTCGGTGTTGATGACGCAGTCGGAGGGCATATCGTCTTCGATTGAAAGATGCACTTCCGAAGGCAAAGATCGGACTACGCGTGTCACTTCTGCAATTGTGATGTTTCGCCTTCGGCCGATCGCCTCGCTTCGAGAAACGATGATAACCGGACGAAAACCCGCATCACCTGCCAGTTCGGCCCACCAGACCTCGCCACGTGTCACGCCGTATCATCTCCACCATTATTCAACGAGTCAGGGTAGAACTCAGACCAGCATTCGCCGCGGGTGGACTCCGTCCACGAGGTCAAGCCATGTTGGCCGGAGGCCCGTTCATCGGCGGCGGCATCCCGCCCCGGCGCTTTGAGAAGAATCGCCAGCAGCTTCGTGCGTTCCTCGTCAGAAAGACAATCGACTTCCTTCAGGATGTCTTCAAGTCGTTTCATGCCTTTATTCTATCGGGTGTGGATGCTCAAGTCCATAAAATCTACTCCAGGAGTTGAACAGTGGGTCCATGACAAGATCGGTGGATCCTACGCCGGCTTCAGCTGGGTAGTTTTTTGTTTGCCACCGGCTTCAGCCGGTGGTAGGTACCCTTCCTGATTTCCCTAAGCCGGCTTCAGCCGGGCTTTCATGATTTGGCGCAGAAGCAGCCTTCACGCAAGCCCGCGCTCGATGATTGCTCGGATATCATTGTCGTGCAGGCGTTCATCGCTCGGAAACAGATCCGCCACGTTGGCGATGCAGGCGCCGTATTGTTCGGGAGATTGGGCCGGTGCGCCGTGGCTGCCTTTGACGAGCGTCGCGTCGAGCGGGATCTGCTTTGTCTTCATATCGACAAACAGCTCGACCGGGTCGTAGCCCGGCTTGCGGTGGATATCGACGGTGTGGGCGAAGGGCGGGGCCTTGGCGTCGTCGCGCCACCAGTAATAGGCCAGCCAGGCGTCGGGATCGCAGACGAGGACGACCTCGCCGCTGCGGGGATGATCGACGTGAAGCCGTCTGCGATCGTCTCCGATTGCGACGTCGGCAATGCCTTCGAGGCCCTCGAAGAGACCGGCAACGGCGTCGATGTCGGTCGCATCCTTGACATACACATGGGCGAACTGGTGATCGACGACTGCGAATGCGAGGCTCCCCGACACGTCGAGATATTCGGTTTGACGCTCATTCTCGGTGGTCTGTGCCTTGGCGCTTGGGTGAGGTGACCGCTCCCTTACGGTCGCGGCTCTGATAGAAGTCGCGGCTCTGATAGAGACCTTTAGCATCCCGGCGTCGCGGAGGATCCGGTTGGGATAGAGCACGCGGGAGACGTCGGTCATTGCGTATTCGCTGACAACCAGTGTCGCGACATCCTCGATCCCCAGCGCGGTGATGCCGTCGAGCAATCGGCCGATCTGCTCGTCCGCCTCGCGGCAGGCGGCGGCCTGTTGCTCGCTGTCGGGGCCGTGCTTCTGCGCCTGATAGTCCAGATGGGGAATATAGACGTAGTTGAATCGAGGCCGCTGTCGCTGCATGAGCCAGAGTGCGGCGTTGATGATCCACTCGGTGGACTTGATGTTCGACATCGGCCCCCAGAAGTGCATCAGCGGAAAGTGGCCCAGATCGTTCAGCAGCTTCTCATACAAACCGTCCGGCTTGGAATAACACCATAGTTCCGTCCGGCCATCCGGATGGTGAATCGGCTCGGGCGTGACGATGAAGTCCGCCGCCGCGTCCTTGATATTTTGCGGGATCCACGCCGCCTGCGAGACGCCGCGCCGGGCGAGGGCATCCCACATCTGTTCCCCTTCTATCAATCCATTCCGCCCGACCCACAACTCGACCTCCCCTCGTTCGCGATGGAAGAAGCCGTTGCCGATGATGCCGTGCTCGCGCGGGGTTTTGCCCGTGAGCATGTTGGCCTGTACGGGCGAGGTGACGCAGGGGAATGTGGGGATCAGTTCGGTGGCGGCGCCTGCCTCGGCCATCACCCGTAGCCGGGGCATGTGTTCCAGATCGCGCGTCCGGAGACCGGGTATTGAAACGAGAATGAGATGCTGGTAGGGCATGGATCGTATTGACTATTGACTACTTTCAGACTGATGGCCGGTCGGAATCTGTGGACGTCCAGGAATGAACGGGCGCACGCGTCAGGAAGCCAGGTTGTCGATGAAGGCCTTGTTTGACTTGTGCTTGCCAAATTCCTTGAGGATCTCGTCCATCTGTTTGTCGGGTTTCATTGAGACCAATCGCCGCCGAATGCGGGACATCTTCTCGTAGGTCTCCGGGCCGAGAAGCATCTCCTCCTTCCGCGTGCCGGATTCTCCCAGGTTCATCGCCGGCCAGATGCGGAGGTTTGCCAGATCCCGCGAGAGCACCAGTTCCATATTGCCCGTGCCCTTGAACTCCTGAAAGATAAAGTCATCCATCCGGCTGCCGGTCTCGATGAGCACCGAGGCGATGATGGTCAGGCTGCCGCCGTGTTCGATCTTGCGGGCGGCGCCGAAGATATTCTTGGGCATCACCAAGGCTTTGATATCGAGCCCGCCGGTCATCGTTCGACCGCTCGAACCCACCAGGTTGTTGAAGGCCCGGCCGAGCCGCGTCAGCGAATCCAGCAGAATCACCACGTCGCGGCCCAACTCGACGTGGCGCTTGGCCTTGTCGATCATCAGCTTGGCGATGCGGGCGTGGTTCTTCGGCTCATGATCGTTGCTCGAATAGACCACCTCGGGATGGCCGTTCACCCAGCCGGAACCGTTATTGCAGACCGCTCGGCGCATTTCGGTGACCTCTTCCGGTCGCTCGTCGATCAGCAGCATCATGAGCAGAACTTCGGGATGGTTGGCACGAATGCCGTCGGCCATCTGTTGGAGCAGGACCGTCTTGCCGGTTCGCGGGGGGGCGACGATCAGGCCGCGCTGACCCTTGCCGATGGGGGTGAACAGATCCACGATCCGCATGGACATCGAGCCGTCGGGAGATTCGAACTTCAACGGTTCGCTCGGATGAACCACCTCCAGATCATCGAATGGTTTCAGTTGTCCGTACGCATCCGGTGTCTGGTCGCCAATGGCCTGGATCGTCTTGATCATCGGTCGGCCGCGACCGCGCTTGCCCTGGTTCCAGGTGCCGGTGACCGGTTCGCCGCCGCGAAGCCGAAAGGCCCGGATCAGATCACGCGTCACCTGCGGATTTTGCTGGTTCACCGCGTAGTTTTTCTGAGGATCACGAAGATAGCCCGGCCCGTTCTCGTTGAGTTCGAGTATGCCGTTGTATACTTTTTCCGAGGGTTCTGACATCAACAATTTTTCCCATCATGGTTTGGAGTGAACAATCGCATGAGCCGGCGGTGTACGTGTCCGGCTCGGTCGGCTTCCTTTCCTGTACACTTGATCTAATTGCAATGTTGGCCCAATTCTTCCCAGGTCCGGATGATGCGCGAGGTGTGTGGATCAGTGCATGAACGCCTGTGCACAATCTGATCAGGGCGAGTTCGATCCGATCCCCCTGATCGGTTCGATTCCCATCCACGCCGGCGCACTTGCAGGCATCGGCGTTCTGAGATGCTGATCGTTGATCTCGGTTGAACCGCCCGGTCAGTGACTCGAAACTCGACCGGACGCGCCGCGGCAAAGGGATCAACTGCCGCGGTATCCATCCCTATTATAACAAACACTCGGCCGGTTGCGAAAGGGGGTCTTGTTGAGACGGCCTCCGGAGTCGCGTCCGGAAACTAGAATCGTACATCAAAAGCCTCGTAGTGGCCACAGACCGCCGATTCCGTCACATGGGTCGTATTGATAAAATCCTCCATCTTCACGTGGATCGCATCGAGAAACCGGTCAACCTCGTGCAAATCCCCCTCGATCACCGCCTCCACCCGGCCATCCGGCAGGTTTTTGACATAGCCGGTGACCTGAAAGCCGCTTGAAAGCGAACGGGTTGTATAGCGAAAACCCACCCCCTGGACCCGACCGGAAAATAACACCGTTTTTTGAACCATCGATTCTGGATGCGAACCTCATCCACCCTGTCGCGGTGTGTTGCCAAAACGCGGGGTATGGGATGTCAGTCTTCGGATTTGATTTCCACGTTGTGTCCCTGGGTTCCCGGCGATTTCGGAACCCGAATTCGGAGCACACCCTCCTTGCACGACGCCGACACACCCTCATCCAGCACCGCCGTCGGAAACTCGTAATTCCGGCAAAAACTGCCGAACCGGCATTCCGATCGAATTCGCCGGATGCCCTCGGGCGGTTTTTCCGGCATCACCTTGGCACCCTTGATCGTCAGGACATTGTCGAGGATGGAGACCTCGACATCGTCGGCCTTCATGCCGGGGATCTCGACCCGGACGAGGTATTCGCCCTGATGCTCGTACACATTCAGGCGGGGCGCCCAGTCCTGGCCGTCGAGCGGGGCCGTGCTCAGACCGCCGTGCCAGACGCGATCGAGCAGGCGATCGAATTCGTCGCGAACCTCCTGCACGGAGAACGGGATGTCTGAAAAGGGTATTTTGGACATGGAGAAACCTCCCAATCGATGACGCGGATTCTATTTCCATCGGCCTCACACATTATACCGTAATCGACGGGGCCGAGGATGCAATATGGGTGGCAGTCATGGACCCATCCCCACCCGAAAGGGGTGGAGGGCTGTAGCCACGAGTGGAGTCCCGGCGTAAGCCGGGGCGGAACTCGTGGATGACGATGTGCCCATACGATTCCACCCCGGAGGGGTGGCGGAGGAACACGACTCGTTCAATCGATACGCGCCGGGCATCAGGCCTCCTTCGCCCCTGCCGGGGCGACAAAAAGCCAATGGATGCATTCCACGGGTTACGCGTGTCCGCCTGCGGCGGCCGCGCTTCACCCGTGGCCACAGCCCATGACCCCTCCGGGGTCAATTGGCGTCAGCCTGGTCGTGTCGAATCCGCTGCCGCCGAGCCTCGAAGAAGAAGACCGCCGCCGTGGCAGAGACGTTCAGGCTGTCGACGCTTCCCTGCATGGGGATGGATGTTGCCACGATCTCTCCACGGGTCCACCGATTACTCAGACCTGCCGCCTCCGATCCAAACACGATCGCCGTGGGGCCGGTGAAATCCACATCGAAGCATGCGAATTCCGCATCCGGGACGGCGGCGACGATCTGATACGACTCCTGCCTGAGCCAGGACCATGTTTCATCGGCTCCCGCCTCGACCATCGGCAGGCAGAAAACCGCCCCGAGGCTCGCGCGGATCACGTTGGGGCCGTACACGTCGGTCGCCGGATCGACGGCGATGACCGCGTCCATGCCGGCGGCGTCGGCGCTGCGGAGGATCGCACCCAGGTTGCCGGGCTTCTCGACGCCCTCGACCACCGCCAGCAGCGGCGGGTTGTTCGGGCGGAGATCGCCCAGGTTCAATTTCTGCCGGACCGCCGTGGCGACGAGGCCCTCCCCGCGCTGTCCGTAGTGGATTTTTCCGAACACTTGTTCCGAGACTTCGGTGCAAGGGATGTCGCGCTGTTCCACTCGTTGCAGGAGTCGCTCAGCATCGCCATCCATCAGCAGGGATCGGCAATAGAACACCTCCACGAATTCCACGCCCGCCTCAAACGCCCGCGTCGTCTCGCGGATGCCATCGATCAGGATGGGACCGCCGCGTCGTCGACCACCCCTCTGCCGCAGTCGGACGATTTCCTTGACACGCGGATTGTGGAGACTCGATATGATCTCATGGGCCATACGATTCACCCTCGTGG
>CAYXGR010000159.1:3541-7163 GCA_964464525.1 uncultured Planctomycetaceae bacterium | reverse complement strand
CCCATCGTGCCGACTGGAGAACAGGTTTATACTGCTGGCTGATCAGTTGATCCGTCGGGTGGTGGACCGAACCGATTCACAATCCAATCGCGAAGATTCGTTGCATTATTTTGCATCGCTGCATTGCATACTACCTTCACATCATCAGGAAAATTTTTTTCTATCATCCAACTCAGGTAGCTGGCATTAGGACCGGATGCAATCTCGGCGAGCGGCGCTCCCGCATGCATGCCGAAGCCGAAGGTTGGAATGTCACCTTCCCATTGAAAGTGCATACTCGACCCGATCCATTTACGGCGCTCTGGATCGCAAATGTGGACAAGGGCCTCACACGATTTTCTCGTGAGTTTGAAGCTTTCGAGCATCCCGGGCAGAACTTGCGACGTGGCGCGCACATCCGCATCGGCGTTGTGTTCATTTTCATATTTACCACCCACAAACCGCCGGTATGCGTCCTGAAGTGTCCTCGGCTCACTACGCTGCCAGAGTTTATAGAGGTCTACAATGTGCTTCTTCGAGAGATCAATCGAATCTTGACCTGCGCGTTCAAATTCCGCCTGTAATATTTTAAGGTCTATGCTCATATTGTAGCCGACGATGATCTGGGCCGCTTCTATGATGTCACGGATGCACTTAGCATGGTCGGCAAACACGGGGCAACCCTGTAGATCATTTAACGAGATTCCGTGTTTCGCGTGGGCTTCAGGTGAGATTGAGACTGTCGGCTTGAACCGCTGGGTAAACGGAGAATCATGCCCATCGAGCCCCACCTGTACCGCGCACTCAATGATTTGGTCGTGGTCCAGTCGAAGGCCGGTCGTCTCGACATCGATGACAATCAAGTGTCGGTTGTCGGTCAGGATAGATGGCTGCGTGCTCTGGGATAGATCGCGATCCATCTGCAGAATGTGATCGACCATCACGTTATCATCTGATTCCCCCGTGACAGGCGCTGCGGCCGTACTGGGAGGCGAAGCGCGCATCGTCTCGTTTTCGTTGTTCGGCGGTGAAAACTCACTCACCCTACCGATGGGCATTGCATTGTCATCGTCCCCTCCCCCTTCCTGGCTGACAGCCCCTTCAGGCTTCATCCCCGCAAACGGCTCATCGTAGACAGAGCCCAGCAATTCACGCCACGCCTGCTGCCTTTCTGTAATCAGTTCCGACTCGTTGTTATTCATTCTATTCGTCATATCAAACTCCTAATATTAGATGGGGGTATTTCACTACCCGGTTAAAGGATCCCTTATGGCTGTGTGTCAACATTCTGTACAATCGAACAAACATCTTCTGATTTTGGTTCCCAAGGCATCAGTGCGCCGGTTTTCTCATCGAACACCGGCTTGGCCTTCTTGTACCAGCGGTGGGAAGCTGCATACTCCACGTCGATCCGAACATCCGGAACGACCTCTTTCATGCCCCGTATCATCAACTCACGGATCCGCTCTGCCTGTTGTTTGAGATCCACATCCTCGGGCACTTCCACGAGCATCTCGTCGTGAATGAAATTGACGATCCGAAATCCATCCCGCCAAAGTCGCCACAAGGCCAACTTGGCGCCGTCCGCTGCGAGTCCCTGAAAGACGGTGTTGTGCCGAGCGCAGTAGGTGGCCTTCGCGCGCAGACGGCCGGACAAGGTATATACCGATTCACGACAGATGTGCTTCAGGATCGACTTTCGAAGATCCAGGGAGGGTTCATGCCACTGGATCGCTCCCTGAACATCCTTCGGAAAATTCTCATCTCGCTCGGCCAGCCTGTGCCAGAAATAATCCTTCTCCGCATCCGTGTAGGGCGCTCCGCTCTGCCTTTGTGGCTTGCGGTGGCCCATCACCTTGATGCACATCAGGCCGAGGATCTTGTGGGGATCGTGTGCTCGATCCGAGTTGTTCGGATGATCCAGGAAGGAACGGTTGCCCGTCTCCTCCGCGAAATTGTCCGGTGTCAAGTCAAGATACGCGGCCACCTTGGCGCCTGAATCCTCGTCATCCGAGAGGAATGCCTCCATTTCAGGAAACATCTCGAACCAGGTGTCGGCGAGCCGCTCGACCTGTTGATCGTTCAATTCAATCCCGTAGCTGGCGTTGGCGTACTGTTTCAGTGTGGCATTGCCCATGCCACCGGGCTTGCCGAAGTTGATCGGCTTGGCCTGTTGACGCTCCTCGCCAGTGATGTCTTCCGGTTGTTTACCTGCGACACGGGCGGCGATGAGTGTATGCAGGTCCTGTTCGGCGTTAATGGCGGCCGCCATTTTGGATTCCAGGCCGAATTGCTTCAGACAGGATTGGGCCAGGGTGGCCAGTTCGACGGTGGAGTAATCGGCGTCGATAAAGACATGGCCGGGCGATGGGACAAAGCATGCTCGGATCCGATCATCACGAGGCAGGTTCTGGGCGTTGATCTCGCCGAATGAGGACGTTCGGCCAGTGGTTTTCAATACATCAAAAGAGGGATGGAGGACGGGCCGACCCATCTTGTCCAGAAACGCAGATTGCAGCTTCTCCGTTTCACGATAGGACAGGAGGGTCTTGAAGAATGGTTCACGGCCGGCCAGTTCGGTAAGTGTGTCGCGATCGGCCTTGTATTTGCCCGTCTTCGTTTTCTGTAGCCGCAGGCCGGTTCCCGGCACATCTAGACGGCCCAGAATCTCCTGCAACTTGGCGTTGGATCCTTCCCCGGGCTTCCATCCGTGTCGGGCGAGTTCTGTGAGATACTCCCTGGAAAGCTGCTCGATTTTCGAGCGATGTTCATCCCGAGAGGCCTGATCCATGTGGAGGCCGTTGCGGGTTGTATCCTGCAGGACGATGGCCGCCTTGAGTTGGATGTGGTGCGTCAGCGGACCCCACCGAAGGTTCTGTTCCTCCAGCCAATCCCTGGAAACGAATCCCCAGACATGATTGTTTCCGGAAAGCACCGTCTGAATCCGCTGCTGGAGAGCCGTGAACACCCACTGGGTGACAATGGCATCCTTCGCCAGGTATTCCAGGTAGATCGGTTCGATATCCTCGGATTCGCGGTTCAGCCACTGGTCGTATGACGTTCGCACCTCGTTCCCGGAGGCGTCCATCACATCCTTGGGCAGATCCAGCCCGAGGTATACAGAGGAACAGCGATCGAGCGTCGATTGACCCTTGCCGAAGGCGGTGTGTCCGACGGTCGCCAGGGAGTAGAGACGATGAAGCAACTGCGTGTCCCAGACGTTGTCGGATTCCACGTGGTCGTAGATATTGACTTCCGGGGCGGCCTTGTGGATGACCGCCAGATCGAAGGTCGCATGATGGAAGATCACCCGCTGATCCGGATGGGCGGCAAAGAATGCACTAAAATGCTTCCATGAGACGAAGCACCCGGTCTGACCATCAAACGCAGCGCCCAGAACAGCGTCTGGGACTCGCCATGGCTCGTCGTCGCTGATGCATGTGGTCTCGATGTCAAATGCGAACCCCGACTGAAATACGGCCCCCTCCTCCGGCGTCCAGAACCGGAATGCCCGCGCGGCCTCGTCGAGGTCAAGTGATGTTGTCTGACCACCGGATTGCTCTACCGGCGAGGGGAGATCTGTGTGAGGGGACTGAAAAAGGGGGGTGTATACCTCGCCGGCGACCTCGGGGGAACGTACCAC
>CAYXGR010000159.1:0-3441 GCA_964464525.1 uncultured Planctomycetaceae bacterium | reverse complement strand
GGGGTTATCGTGCTCCCGTTGAGGGCCTTTCAGGGAATTTCCGGCACGCGAGTGGTCGTCAGCGTCGCTGTGGGCTGCGTGGGTGTCCTCGTGGCGGGGTGAATGACGGTTCTTCGGCAGGAAAGCCATGGTTCAACTCCTGGGAATAAGTGCTTTTGGCGTGTGTTTTCCGGGGGGCTTGTGGTACGTGTTGCCCGTGTGGTATGTGTGGCAGGTTATTTCGCGGTAGGACAGGGGTATCAATGCCCCCTTTTTATCCACCCCTCCTTTTTTGGGAACGGAGTAGACCTGGGTTGCTCGGAGACGCCCTTGCAGTGCGATGTTGCCCATGTGGTACATTTGTTCAGCCTCGTTTGGGGGGTATATCACGATGGTATTTTCACCTCGCCCCCGGCTTCGTCGTATGGAAGTTCGACGCCATAAGTTGTCAGAATCGGTTTGAGACGATCGAGGGAGATTTCGGCGTAGACCTTTTTGATGTTCTTGCCGCAGCGGCGTTTCTTGGTCTTCAGTCCGTATCGGCCGAGGGCCGCGCTGACACGCCGTGGTGTCCACTGATCGAACAGGCGAGGGTAGTTGACCTGAACATCAGCCAGCAGGTCCGCCGAGGTCGTCGTCGCGCTCGTCCCCGTTCTGACACGCTCGTGGAGTGCCAGGAGCAGGATCTCATCTATATCCGAGACGCCGTGATCCTGCTCAGCGGTCACTACGGCCTCGTCTGCATATGTACGGAGCATGTTCACCAGGCCGAGTGAATTGTCAGGATCGAACCAACCAGCAATCCGGAGCAGGGGCAGCCACAGGTCACGGGTGCGGTTGTCCAAGCCCATGTCACCCGGCGATCGCAGGAGTGTCTGCAGTTCAATGGCATGGGTGAGGATCAATGCGTGAAGATCGTCGCGTAGCTGGGCAATATCCACTTTGCACGGTGATATCTTCACATCCTTGGGGCGGCGTAACATCGGCAGTGAGATACACCGGCTGGCCAACGTATCCGGTAGATCCGCGATGCCGCAGATGACTTTTGGCCCGAAACAGTCGAACTCTCGAACGACGATTTCATCGCCCTCTCGCTCACAACGCCGTGCTGGATAGCCCTTGGAATGGCCCGCATTGAGAATCCCGGTCAGATCTTTGGCGCGGTCGGACTGGCTGTTCAGTTGTTCAGCTTCGTCCACGATCAGAGTACCACCGTGACCATCCAGAGTGCGAAAGATTACCGGGCCAGACACATCTGATGCGGGTAAAGGTTTATATACAAGTTCAACAAAGACACCCAACACGGCCTGCGTCTTGCCGGATCCCTTCGGGCCACTGACATGGAGGTAGGGTACGACATCCACGGCACCGATCAGATGAGTCAGGATGACGAAACAGGCCATGAGCAGCGAGAGGGGCTCTTCCAGGTCGGGCGGAAACCAGACACGCGACGCGATAAGTTCAGCAAGTTGATCACGAACCTGATCAATGGAAGGTGTCTCTCCTTCCAGCCAGCGATTCTGACTCTCGCGGCGCCAACTGGGCCGGATTGTAGAGGGCTTGATGGTGGGGGGCTTGGAACTGAGAAAAAGTTCATTGTCGTCTTGATCCATTAGCGTGTGGTTGAACGGAATGCGATCACGTTTGCCGTTTTTATGGCAGAGTATGAATTCGAACCGAACCTTCGGGGTTTGTAGTCCGTTCAAATCAAGTCCCTTGACAAGCCGCGGCGTAAGCTGACCAGCCAGGGCCGGCGTGATAAATCCTCCGGGTCGAATAAGCGAGCTGATGGCCAGATCCTCTTCCTGCGGTGCTGTGGAAAGGACCACAACATCCTCGTCATCCTCAAGGGGTTCGAGCTCCATGAGGCGCAACTCGATCTCGGTTGTGGTCGCCAGATCCTTCGCGGCCTTCGCAACCGCCTTGCCGAAACGAGATCGGGCGTTGGCTTCTTGTGGATTCAGGCGATCCGAATGCAGCAACCGGTCGTCTTCCTCGGCCCTAGCCTCAACGGTGATCTTGTCGAAACGATCTGGCTGGGAAGTGGCAAACAAGGCGACGGGAGGGGGCGATAGCCACTCAAGCGCCTCTTGGCCGATAGCCATGAGATTTGCTTCGGAGATATCGCCGCATAGTGTGGCCTGATCGGTAATTTTGTCATTGGTCTTATTCATCTTGTTCGAGTTCCTCTGTGTTGATGGAATAATCATTTAACTGGGACAGTACCCAGGCGCGCAGATCCTTGGCTTCGCCGGGTGGGAATGCAGAATGCGGCGGCCTGCCCCATGCCTTGTTGAGTTTTCGTCGAAGTACCTGAACACCATCCTTACCAGGCCAGCATCCGTCGTTCTTTCGATCGTTCTCGCCCAACAGGATGAGTTTCCGACCCTTGCAGGCCTCGGCGATCAGATCACCTCCGCCGGTATTTGAAGGCCGCCCGATACAGTTCAGGCCGATGAGCCGCCCAGCCAGGACATCGCTGGGGCCCTCGACACACACGAGCGGATCGGACTGTTCTCGCCAACCTGCAGGCAGGGTCAGACCGCGCCGGCCCACATGGCTGCGGACTGCATGCCCGGATTGATCATGGAAGGGGAATCGCAGGTTGAGTCCAACCAATTTGCCGGAGGCATCCCGCTCCGGAAATGACCAGCAACCGGGTTGATTTGCCCATCGGGGCGGCTCCTCATCGCGCAGCCATGCGTCTCGTTCCGCCCACCAGCCGATATCCAGTGATCCAATAACCACCGGCGGGAGTTTCAAGAGGTCTGCGAGGGCCTGTTTGCGTTCAGAGGTCAGGGCTTCTGTGCACCGGGCGTGCAGATCTTCAAGGTCCAATCCGTCATCTATCTCTTCCAATCCCCCATCAGGCGTGCCGCACGGCGTATCCGAGGGGGATAAATCCGAAGCCATGCCAACGGGTGATCCATTTCCTGCGATGCTTCCCTGCGTCTTTTCCAGACGATACATGCCTGAAGCCCCATCCTTAGTCAGACCCACATAGGTGAAATCCTCAATCCCGTCATGAAGGTTTCGTGCGCAGAGTAGGAGGTCACCGGCTCGCGAACACCAATCGGGTTTGCCGCAAACCTCGCAGGGCTGGGCCGCACTCACCCGCTCGATAGGTCTTTTTCGGGCTGGAGCCGCCGTGGTCTCGTTTGGGATACGATTTGAGAGTGGGGGTTCTGGGGTCGATTGAATCGCCGGTTCGTTCCGATTGGAATTGTCAGATGGCGCCGGCGACGGAACCGCTTCAGGTGCCGGGGATTTGCGCTCCCCGCTTGTTTGTGCTATCATGGTAATACCTCTTCAGAATCCGGGGCTGGGTCTCGCGTGGCCCGGCCCCTACTTTTTTTGTCTCACTCGGCCATGTCATTTGCTGATTCGGCCAACTCCCGGCTCCTCTCGCGACGAAGACTGCCTCGTGCCGGCCCTCGTGCCACGCCTCCGTCATCGCACTAT
>CAYXGR010000158.1:4484-7190 GCA_964464525.1 uncultured Planctomycetaceae bacterium | reverse complement strand
CCGAGTGGGGCGTCCCGTTGTTGAGATTTCCGTCGTCGTCGTCGAGCGTCAGGAAATCGGTCGTGATCTGCGGCGTGATCTGACTGCCGGTATGCAGCAGGATGCTGTTGATCGCCAGGTTTCCGAGAATGTCCGTGTAGGTGGTTGGATTGGTGATGACGAGTTCGTTGCGGGTATCCCAGATACAAGCGGCGATCAGTTGCCCGCAAAAGTGAATTTCACCGCTGCAAGGATATTGTTGTGTGTTGTTGGCGTCTCTCAGGACACTCGCTGCATCACAGCCTCCGAAGAAGCCGACGCCGACACGATTGTCATCGAGGATGATGACACTCATCACGTCGCCGAGACCTTCACCGTACTGGCCTTGGCCGCTGCCGGCTGCATTGACCAGGTGATGTCCGAACTCATGATAGATCACGCTCGACCAGGCGGTGTTCGGATTGCCCGGCCCCGACAGGCAGAAGTTGATCGAATAGCCCGTCGGGGAGGCGAAGTCGGACGGATCGTACCAGGCATTGCCAGGGCAGATGCTGTCATTGCGGTTGACCGTGACGGGGATGTTCGTGTCGGTAAATGTCGGATAGGCCGGGTTGTGGAAGGCGGCGAAGTCCCGAACGACATTCGCGCCGAGATACCCGTTGACTTGTGCGCGAATTTCCTCGGTCGTGTTCGCGGAGTTAAACAGCAGGTTTGCAGGCGTTGCCGCGGGTACCGATTCGCTCGTCTCGGCCCCGAGGAAGTTGAACGCGTCGAACCATTGGCCGCTGAGCGTGGCATCAATCGTGCTGCCGCCGGGCGCGATCGTGAAGTTTCCGTTCACATCGGCGAAGACGGAATTCGCGCCGGAGGTGATTCGCACGTAGCGCATGGCGGTCGGTACTTCGGCCTCGCATTGCTCGGCACCAAGGCCGGCGGTCGCGTTGCCGCTGGCGTTGCCGTCCACCCGGATGAGGACCGATTCTCGATAGAGGATGGCGCCCGTGTTGATATCGGTGATGAATCGCCACTTCTGGTCCGACTGTGTATTCGGCGCAAAGTTATCCCCGATGAAGCTTAGGGCAAGGCTGGGTGTGACACGCATGTCGTCGATGCCCGCCCAGACGACCGGCACCGGCGAGGTGAAATTGAGCAGGCCGGGAACGGCAGCCACGGCGGCCTGTTTCGCGACATCGAATCGACCGTTGATATAGGCCGGTTGGTTGAGATTGTTTAGCATCGCCGTGCCGATCGTGAAGCCGCCCGGATCGCGCAGGGCCGAGGAGGCCAGGACGATTGGCGAGCCGGCCACGTTTCTTGCGAGGAGGCGAAGGTCGGCCCGATAGACCGGGATGCCTTTGACGGCCTGCGTGTAATAGACAATAGTAAACTTATAGTTACCGGTCTGGGGGTTGTACATGACCGGCTGGGTTCGGCGCTGATCGACGAGCAGGCTGCGCGGTTGAAGATCGGCGGGGGCGACGCCGAAGACGCGGGAATGTGCCAACCGAAACGCCTCGGCGGCGTCGATCGGCGTGTTTCCGGAGGAGAAGGGCCGCCCGTAGATGCGCGTGATCCGATTGCCTGTCCGATGCAGTCGAAGGCCGGGATGCGAATCAAGCAGGGCGGATGTCGCAGTCTGCTTCAGGTTCTGATTGGGTTGTGCAAGCTGAGCCTGAGTGGTCGATGGACCGGCTGCCGCAAGGGCGAGGCTCAGGCATGTGAAGAGTTGGCAACAGGCAAACCGATGAATTGCGATTCCAGTACGAGGCATTTCCCTACTCCGTTCTTTTTTGTTTTCGTAACAAACGTGAATCGCCTGATTCACTTTGTTCGTTTGGCGCCCGAGTTCCCGTCGTGCCCCGTCGCGACATCCGGAGATGCGGAAACGGGGCGTCGCGATCTTGCACGCGGGGTGAAAGCCGATCGAAGATCAGACTGGATGGAAGGACTCTGTGAGGCGCCGTCTATTGTCAGGCGAGGTGAACCCACTCCCCCTCGCGCGCAAGCGTTTCAAATCGCGGCCCGTTCATTCAATTCGGGTTCGCGAAAATCCAGACTTACTCACCATAACCGATAGATAGTAGCGGATATTCCCTGCTGAATCATGGTTGGGACATCGGTGAATGATAATTGAAGCAGAGTTGCCTGTCCGAATGAGACGCGGATCATCATATATCAAAGTGCGTGCCAAGACAGGGCGCGTGTGCGTCTATTCACACCCTGCGCCGATAAAAGAGCGTTGAATGCATTGGGTGGATCATGGTCCATGACTCATGATGTGTCTTATCACACAAAGCCGGAGTACAGTTGCGGCTGATCAGGTCGACGAACGGGTCAATGATATGAGACTCAGGAAGACAGATTTCCCGTTGCATGATCGGACAGTGAATGTTCGTTACGCTCGCTTGTGGAGGATCAGCATTGAGTTGCCGGCACTTTCGAATGTGTCGGATTTGTCGGGACATTGGGGGGTGACATCATTTGTAATTCATTATTTTTTAAGGAGTTAAGTAGTGTCAGTCGCGTTCTGACTGTCATCTGTTATTGGACATTTTATCGGTCCAGCACACGCCATCCCACGGCCTGTATAGTGCTGAGTGATATCCCGGCGAAGAGGCACTGAAAATTCCATGTCCACCCGACGGCTGATTGACAACCTGCATCGCCTGCGAACCGATTTCAACACGCGCGCTCGCGCGAAAAAACGGCACCTGCTAACACAATGTG
>CAYXGR010000158.1:0-4384 GCA_964464525.1 uncultured Planctomycetaceae bacterium | reverse complement strand
ACCGATTTCAACACGCGCGCTCGCGCGAAAAAACGGCACCTGCTAACACAATGTGCCCGTGATCCGTTCGGCGCTGTTCGGGATCTGCGGGCCTACCACGACATCTTGCTGTTCATGGCGGCGACTCCCGATGACGCGGAGATGCTTCGGCTTGTCAACTTGGAGCTGCGACGCATCACGAGGATCACACGCGACACCTTGAAAGCGGGTCGGCAGCGGGAGATCGATCGCCTCGCCGACAGCGGTATGGCTGAGACCGTCACCACCTGCGCCTTCTCGGTCGAGGCCGCCGAGTGGTTGGCGCGGCGGTTTGGCCGATCCGCCGAGCTGGACTGGGATGACGGTTCCGCGGGTGAAAAACTGGACGAATTTCTGAATCTGCTCGTCGCCGGTGTCGAACGGGACGGCCTGCTCAGCGATCGGCTGACGACACGGGAATGGATCCGCCTCGCCCGGGGATCGCAACACACGACCGACCTGGCCTGGCTCGTGGATCGATTCAATCGCCTGGGCGCCACGCCCGAGTTGCGTGAACAGGCCTTCGAATCGCTCGATCTGCGCATCCGCTGGAAGCTGACCGACAAGATCGCCTCGCGCACCTTGGCTCGATTTCCCCGGCGGCCGACTTTCTTTCAAGACGAAGCGATCGTCCGTGCGGGTTCGCTTCGCGGGGAGATGGCCCGGTCCTTGCCCGCGACGCGGCGGCTGCCGATCCAACAGGCCCGCGACCTACTGGATGTCTGCCGGGCGACGCTCTGCGTTCGCCATCGCGAGATCGATACGCTGACCTATGCCAGCGAGCGCGACGTAACGCTTTTTAGGCTCGACCGGGGCGTCGATGTGGCCGTCTTCGGGATGGTGCCCGACCGGCGGCTGCCGATTGAGAGCTATTACGGCTTCGTGGCGGCGCGCAACCGTGTGCCTATCGGCTACGGCGGGTGCTGGCTCTTCGGGGATCGGTGCGAGATCGGCGTCAATATCTTCGACGCGTTTCGAGGGGGCGAATCGGGCTTCGTCTTTCGCCAGATCATGCGGGTCTATCACCAGTATTTTGGCGCCCGGCGGTTTCTCGTCGATCCCTATCAGTTCGGGGCCGACAACGCCGAGGCGATTCGGTCGGGCGCGTACTGGTTTTACGATCGGCTCGGTTTCCGACCAACCGACGAGTCGGCGCGCCGTCTCGCGGTGATGGAGCGATCAAAGTGCCTCACAGACAGATCTTACCGATCGCCGGCGCGCGTCTTGCGGCGACTGGCACGGTCGAAGCTGACGTTTGATCTGGATGGCGAAGTCGATACACAGTGCGACGAGATCGAGCTGTCGGAGATCGGCCTGGCCGTGACGCGCTGGATCGGGCGTGAGTTTGACGGCGATCGCGAGGCGGCGGGGCGTTGGGCTGTGGAACGCGCGCGGCGCGATCTCGGAGTGCGCGGACTGTCGAAATGGCCCCCGGACGAGCGCCGGTCATTCGAGCGATTGAGTGTTCTAATGGGATTGATCCCCGACTTGGGAAAGTGGTCACCCACTGAGAAAAAGTCGCTCGTCGCCCTCATGCGCGCCAAGGGCGGCATCTCGGAGCGGCGGTACATCCGAGCGATTCGCGGCCACGCAAGGCTGCAAACCACATTATTGGGTGGCACTGTCAAGCTTGGCTTGCTTGCGTGAGCTAGCGAGTGAAGCTTGGCATTGCCACCCTGATTTTCAGGCCTTGACGATCTTTTTCCGGCCTGTGCGCACTTTGACGGTGGCGTTGCGGGTGTCCACCACGAGCTTGCTGTGCTGGACGATCATCTTGTAGTCATAGGCCGAGTGGTCGGTGGCGATCAATACGGCGTCGTATTTCTTGAGCGAACTTGCCGTCAGCGGGACCGATTTCATACGCAGGTCGTGTTCGCGGCCCTTGTGCGTTCGGGGCACGTGGGGATCGTTGTAGTCGACCTTGGCCCCCCGCTCGCGCAGGAGTTCGATCAGCTCGATGCTCGGGCTTTCGCGGATGTCGTCTACATCCTTCTTGTAGGCCAGGCCGAGCACGAGAATCTTTGAGCCGCGGATCGGCTTTCGGTGGTCGTTCAATGCCTGTGCCAGCCGGTTGATGACGTATTCGGGCATGTCGGTGTTGATCTCGCCGGCGAGTTCGATGAAACGGGTCGTCTCGCCGAACTGCCGCGCCTTCCATGTCAGGTAGAACGGGTCGATGGGAATGCAGTGGCCGCCGAGACCGGGGCCGGGGTAGAAGGCGGAGAAGCCGAACGGCTTCGTCTTGGCCGCGTTGATCACATCCCACACATCGATGTCCATCTTGTCGAAGAGGGTCTTCAACTCGTTGACCATGGCGATATTCACACATCGGTAAACATTTTCCACGATCTTCGCGGCCTCTGCGATCTCGCAACTATCGACCGGCACCACGCTGCTGATCGCATTGGCATAGAGGGCCGTGGCGAGCCGCTTGCTTTTGGCGTTGTATCCGCCGACGAGCTTGGGAATCGTCTCGGTCGAGAAGTCCTGCCGGCCGGGGTCTTCGCGCTCCGGGCTGTAGGCCAGAAAGAAATCCCGACCGGCCTTCAGACCGCTGCCTTCTTCCAGGATCGGCTTGAGCAGATCCCGCGTCGTGCCGGGGTAGGTTGTCGACTCGAGGGCGACCAGTTGACCGGGCCGAAGCCGCATCGCGATCATCCGCGCCGTGGACTCGACATAGCTCATGTCCGGGTCGCGTGTCTTCGAGAGCGGCGTCGGCACGCAGATCAGGATCGCGTCGGGCTTGTTCAATTCCTTCATGTCGGCCGTGGCGCGAAACCGCTTCGAGCCGATCAATCGGCGGATTTCGGCGTTGGGGATGTGCTTGATGTAGCTTCGGCCCGCATTGAGCATGCGGATCTTATTTGCATCGACGTCGAAACAGAGCGTTCGATAGCCCGCGCCGCCGAAGGTGCGCGCCAGCGGAAGGCCGACGTATCCCATCCCCATCACGCCCACGAGCGCCTGCTTTGAGGCGATTTTCTTTTCCAGTTTCGCGATATCCAAGGGTCTGTACTCCTATGTGTCTCGCCATCTTCCGGCTTACACCGGTGGATGACCATCCACAATCCTCATTGTAGAAACCCGCCATTGGGTGAAATGCCACATTAGAAGGGGACCGATGAGCCCCGGCAAGGGTTGGGTGTTTGGCAGAATCAGCGGGAGATGGATTTTGGATTGGATCCCGACGCCGCGCCGCCGGGAGGGCTGTGCAAACAAGGCACACGGCCACCATGCCCGCGCCTTGGGGCTTGGGCATGCCACCCGGATGACTCGCCACTGCCAAGGCACGATCCTTGGGGATCGTGTCTTGACAGTGCCACCCGGCCGTCGGGGGTTGTGCGCGACACCTGTGCTTCGGGTATAATGCCTGCGACGAGCCCGAATCTGAGAATCACCCGAGGAGTTGTCCCATGCCACTCGAGCATTGCCTGGAAATGCATTTCGAACGGGCCCACGTTCAGGAGCCCGTGTTGTGCCACATGGCCCGCCAATGGGAGCACGTCATGTTCAACATCGACGCCCTGAGCGTCGGCAGCCAGAGGGCCATGATGCGCATCGCCCTGGTCGGCGAACAGGATGGCATCGACAGCGTAATTGAATATTTCAAGTCGCTGGACGTGGACTTGAAAACCCTGTCGAAAGGCACCTACGACGGAGAGATTCCCGACGTTCCCATGCGCATGGGACTGCACCGGGAGGCCGGCGATGTCACCGAGAAAAAGTTGTGGCTGACGGTGCTGGGCACGCTGCGGACTCAACCCTTTCTGTGGGCTCTCACGCGGCGCTTCGACGTCACCTACAAGATCATGCAGTCGGTGACCGGCGACTCGGTCAGCATCGTCTCAATGCTCATCTGGGGCCCCCGGGCCGAGGTCAACGGCGCCATCGCCTTCCTGCGCGAACAGAACGTCCACGTGGAATTCGGCGAAGTCACCGTTGGCACACCGTTTATACAGACCGGTTGACGTCGGGAAACTTGCCCAATCATGAACGAACACGCGAAGCAGAATGCGTTCTTTGCCGGCATCGCCGGGTTGATGATGCTGGGCTATGCCTTCGGCATGGGCATGTCGCCGGGATTCGACCACGGTCCCGTCTACGCCTTCTCATTTAGTCTATTTGATTGGATGCTCAAGATTGGGGGGGCGGCGCTTCTGATCATCGCGGCCCTCTGTTTCTCCGGACAATCCATCGGCCTGCTCATTGACGCAATCGTGTCGAAGCTCTGCGGCATCATCATGGTCGGCTGCGCCGTGTGCTGGACGGTGTACGAGGCCGGGTTCGATCTGACGAACCTGCTGATCGGGATCTTCGGCGTGATGTTCATCAAGTCGGCCATCACGAATTGGCGGCTGTATTTTTC
>CAYXGR010000157.1:5535-7239 GCA_964464525.1 uncultured Planctomycetaceae bacterium | reverse complement strand
GCAACAAGTCAGCCCAGGGCAAAGCGAAGCGCCCGCCCTGGGGTTAGCCCCGTCCCCACATCCAGCCCTGAAAGGGTGCGTACAGCCGAGCAGGGCAAGTTGATTTCGATGAACTGTCTCATGCCCGCCCATCGGGTGCCGGTCGCGTCGGGTGCCATGCTTACACGTCCCGGCAGTATGGGACGGGTAAGCATGCAGAACACCTTGGATCGCCCAGATGCAATGCCCCCCATGAGAACGAACCCACGAGACCTGCTGGATAGTTGAATCATGTGTCGTAGGCGGACAATCACAACCCTCATGATCGGGAGCCTGTCTTTCTTCACAATCCCGGCCCCCGCCGCATCACCCCCCGACAAGCCCGCCACTGCTCTGATCGAAAACGGTCCCGAGTTGCTCAAGCGCGTCCAGGCCGCACTGGCCGAGTTGGTCGAACGCGTCGGGCCCGCCGCCGTCGCCATTCAATGCAATCGAGATCCCGCCGCCCTTGGCGATCGAAACGATTCGCTGCCCCGAGCCTGGGTCAGTACCGGCAGCGGCGTGATCATCCGCGACGACGGCATGATACTCACCAGCCAGCACGTCATCGACGGAGCCGTGGGGATCCATGTCGTCCTGCACGACGGCCGGCGTGTCCGTGCCCGGCTCATCGCCGCCGACCGGCGAAGTGATCTGGCCATCATTCGCATCGCCGCCGGAAACCTGAAATCCGCAAGCCTCGTCGATGGGGCCACCCTGCGCCGCGGCCACATCGTCCTCGCACTCGGCAATCCTCTGGGCCTTTCCAGCGACGGTCAGGCCGCCGTCAGCCACGGTCTGATCAGCGCGATCGGACGCCCGTTGCCCGAGGCGTTCGGCCGTGAGGAGGACCGCTACTACGGCGACATGATCCAAACCACCGCCCCGATCCATCCGGGCAATTCCGGCGGACCGCTTATCGATATCCAGGGCCGCGTCGTCGGCGTCATTACCGCAACCAGCACGCGGGCCGACGGCCACGAGGGGATCGGCTTCGCCGTGCCGATCGATACGCACACCCGGGCCATCATCGACAAGCTCCTCCGAGGCGAACCGATCGAGTACGGCTACATGGATGTGAAGGTCGCCCGACTCCCCCGGAACACAAAACCGCCCATCGGCCTGTCGCCCGGTGAGGGGGTACTGATCCACTCAGTCTATCCCGGAGGCCCGGCCGAGCAGGCGGGCCTCCGCGGCGGCGACATCGTGACAGCCGTCGATGACACGTCCATCACCTCGGTGGAACAATTCGTCCGAACGATCGGCGCGGCGGGGCCGGGCACGACGGTCAGCCTCGTCTATGTTCGCATGGGCGAAAAGAATAATACCGAAATCACACTCACGCGCCGGCCGACGACGACGACACAGGAACTGCCCGACGTGGCGATGGACTTCCGAGGTGCGACCCTGGGACGCGTGACACCGATGATGCGATTGATGGCCAACCTGCCGGAGAATGCCCTGCTCGTGCTTCGAGTAGATGCCGATTCGCCGAGCGACAGAGCCGGGCTCGCCCCCGGTGATGTCATCGCCCGAGTCAACGGCAAGCCGGTCACACGAGAATCCATCTCACTGCTTGCCAAGGCCCCTCACGACTTGATGCTCGGCTTGACAAATGGCGACACGGTTCTGGTCAAAAAGCAATAGACGTTCATTCGGCCAATATCATTTCTCGGCCCCTGTTTC
>CAYXGR010000157.1:1217-5435 GCA_964464525.1 uncultured Planctomycetaceae bacterium | reverse complement strand
CTACGGCCGGTAGGAATCCATTTCAAGGCACCTTTCTAGCACGGCACGAGACTTGCTCTCTATATTCTGCCCCTTGTTCGGGCACACACCCTCGTATGGAGCCAAACAATCATGATTCGTAAACAATCGCGGATAGCGTCCGTTGTTATCATCGCCGTTCTAGGCCTGCACGGCCCGGCTGCGCGCGCCCAGAATCCGGACCATCCGGTCATCACCGAGGTGTTCACCAATCCGCTCGGGCTGACCGACGGCCCCGTCGGGCGGGATCCGGCCAACCTGCATCAGGAATACATCGAGATCTACCTGCCGACCGTCGCCGATCTCGCCTTGGGTCTCAATAAAGATGCCCTGAACCTCACTTTCTATGAGATCGAGGGCGACTTTACCAGTTCCGGGGCCGGGTTGGTCAACTACCGCATCGACCTGCCGACATTCGATCTCGATCCGAGCAATGGCATCACGACCGGGGCGATCTCGCGACCCACCAGCGGGGCCGTGGTCATGGGCTGGGTGGACTATGTGGGCAATCCGCCGACCGATCTGGCGGGTACGCCGTCGTCGCGCGTCGCGATGATCAACGGGGGTATCACGTCGACTCCCGGTTTCGTCTTCGTCGCCATGAATGGCGCTCAGTTTTCGGGAACAACCAATTTCCCCGTACCGTTGGCCGTCTCCTCCATCGACCTGCCGAATGAGGCCACAAGCGGGATTATTCAAAACGGATCGGGCGCCCTATTGCTGGTCAACCGCGATGCGCCCGGATACGTCGAGTTGTACGACGACAAGCACATCCCAGCGGACGGCAGCGCCGATCCGTCTCTGGCAACCGGGACCGTCCTCGGAGTCAGCGCGTTGCTCGACGGGCTTGCCGCAAACGACCACGCCAAGTTCGACGTGCTCTCGCAACCCTACGTCATACCCACGGGGAAAGACATCGACCTGGAGAACGAACTCCCCTTCGGCGGGGCATTCAGCCTGATCGTCCCGCAGATCGACGAGAGCAAGGAACACGGCTACGCGCGTCTCTTTGTTGATCTGGTCAAGACGAGCGAGGATGGATTGCCGTTCAACGACAACCCCGTGGCCGACGCGACGGGCGTGTATCGAACGATCTCAAACATCGGCCCGCTGTCTCCGACGCCCGGTCGCGTACATTTCACCAACAGCGCCCCGGAGTTGTCGGTCGCCGACGCGCCAGCGCAGATATTCGACGTCCTCACGGGGACGACGGGCCGACCCGGCGTGGTGTGCGCGAATGCGGGCGGCCACTTCGGCATGCAGGCGACCGCCGCGCCCGGGGCATCGAGCAATCCGACCGTGATGACCACGGCAACAGCCGCCCCCGCGACGGTCCTGACCGGTCAGACCCCCGTCTATCCCCAGTTCGCGGCGACGGTTCCGGCGGGCGTGGCGGACGGGAGCCTGGCGACAGCGGCCATGACAGTCACGGCGACAAACACGATGGCGGGCGATCCGGCAGTAGTGAATCCAAACGGATCAACAACGATCACGATTCGGGCGATCAACCCGACGCAGGGGCAGGATGCCATCCTGTTGCCATTCCAGGCGACGGCGTTCGTGGCCCTTCAGGGATTACCCGACGATCCGGCGGCGCCGAACGAGTTTGTCTCGACGAGCCTCTCGCAATTTGTGGCCGCGAATCTCGGCGGTCTGGTGGACGACGAGCGACACAACGGAGCACTGTTGCTGAATCCGTTGACGGACCTTTCAAACCCTACGCTGGCTGACGTCATGGAAGACGACATGCCGACGAATCCGCTGCTCTACATCAATTTTCCCGCAGCCGCGGCCGGCTTGGACGACCTCGTGACAACGGTTCTCAACTCGGCGGAGCAGCTCTTCGGCAACAAGACGTACGACAGCAGCTTCAACAACACGCAAACGCTCCTCAAGGCAGTGGAACTGAACATCGCCGAGACGATGACCAGCGGCGGCACGTTCACACCCACCGAACGCATTCACTATGCGAACGCATTGGGTGCGGTCGCGGTCCCGAACAGCGGCCTGTCAGACGTGACGACGACAAACGGCTTTGAACTGGCCCTGCTCGACTCAAACGTGCAACAGTTCGGCACCCTGGAAACCGGCAAGACGGACGACTTCGGCCTCATTGTCGAGGTCGGCCAAATCGGCGCGGGGGCCTCGGTCATGACGGGCGAATTTGTATTCCTCAGCTATACCGGCGGTCTGGAGGGGGCGGACATCGACTCGGTCGATGTCCCGCCGCACGGCAACCAGACGGTGATCATCTACGTCGACCTCGAACCGCTCAACACGGTTCTGGGCTGCGAGACGATCACCCGTCTGTTTGTCGTCGACGGCAACGGCGGCAGCGAGGTGAATATCATCGAGGCCTTCTCGCTGAACGCCATTCCCCCCTGCCCGAACATCACGCAGCAGCCGCAGGCCCAGACGGCCTGTCCGGGTGATCCGATTACGTTCACCGTAGCATCGGACGCCACGCCGCCGCTAACCTATCAATGGCGAAAGGGTGGCTTCGACATCCCGCTCGCGACGAGCAGTTCGTACACGATTCCAGCCGCGCAGGCGATAGACGCGGGCACGTATGACGTCAAGGTGACGGCCGCCTGCGGTTTCAATATCAGCAGCCCGGCGACGTTAACAGTAGCCAGCGCCCCATCCATCACGGCGCAACCCCAGCCACAGACCGTCTGTGACGGGACGGCGGTGACATTCTCGGTTACGGTCGCCGGCAGCGGGTCTTTGAGTTATCAGTGGCGCAAAGGGGTCACCGACATTCCCGGTGCGATGGGGGCTTCCCACACGATCGCCTCCGCACAGAGTGCTGATGCGGGAAGCTACACCGTCGTAGTCAGCAATACATGTGGCAGCACAACTAGCGCCGCCGCAGCCCTCGCGGTCAACATCGGCCCGTCGATCAGCAGCCAGCCGCAGAGCCAGACCGTCTGCCCGGGCAACACTGCAACGTTCACCGTCACGGCGAACGGTACCGCACCGATCAGCTATCAGTGGAGACATAATGGAGTCATCACGGGTGGCAATAGTCCCTCGCTGATCGCATCCCTGGCGGGATCGTATGACGTGACCATCACCAATGTCTGCGGCACCGTGGCAAGCAGCACCGCCACGCTCACCGTCCGCAACAATCCGACGATTCAGACGCATCCACAAAGCCAGACGCTCTGCACAGGCGCGCCGGTCACACTCAGCGTCACCGCCGACGGGCCGGCTCCACTGACCTATCAGTGGCAAAAGGGCGGCACGATGATCACCGGCGCGAATAGTGCATCGCTCACCATCAATCCGGCCCAGGCCAGCAACGCGGGGGCCTATGACGTCGTGGTCACCAGTTCCTGCGGCGCGTCCATCACCAGCAACCCGGCAACGCTGACCATCCACACCCCGCCGGTCATTACCCAACACCCCGCAAGCCAGGGCCTCTGCGCGGGCAACCCAGTCACGATGAGCGTGACCGCAACCGGCACGCCGCCTTTCTCGTATGAATGGCACAAGGACGGATCACTCCTCTCGGGTGCGACGAGTCCAAGTCTTACGATCAGCGCCGCCCAGCCCGGCGATGCTGGGAGCTATGACGTATTGGTCACCAACGCCTGCGGCAGCGTCACAAGCAGTCCCGCGATGCTGACGGTAAACACCGGCCCCGCCATCACCACACAGCCGCAGAACCAGATGGCCTGTCCGGGCGGGTTGGCGACATTCACGGTCACGGCAAACGGAACCGGACCGCTGAGCTATCAGTGGAGACGAAATGGTGTCAATACGGGCGTCAACAGCCCCGCATTGACCACATCGCTAGCCGGCTCATATGACGTGATCATCAACAACGCCTGTGGCACCGTCACCAGCAGCGCGGCATCGCTGACATTCGGCGACACGCCCACAATCGTCACCCACCCACAAGCCCAGAGCACCTGCCCGGGCGGCTCGGTTTCGTTCAGCGTCGTGGCGAACGGGCCGGCGGGATTGACCTATCAATGGTGGAAGGGGAATACCCAGATCCTCGGCGCGACGGGCTCGAGCCATACGATCAGCCCGGCACAGGCGGGCAATGTCGGCAACTACCATGTCGTCGTGACCAGCCATTGCGGCGGCGGCTCGGTCAGTGTCACGAGCAATGCGGCGATGCTTTCTCTCTCATCCGGCCCATCAATCACGAGCCATCCCGTCGGGCAGACTCTCTGCGAGGGAGGCGCC
>CAYXGR010000157.1:0-1117 GCA_964464525.1 uncultured Planctomycetaceae bacterium | reverse complement strand
CGTGCAACAATGGTTCGGCGACCTTCACCGTTGTCGCAAACGGCACGCCTCCACCCAGCTATCAGTGGCGCAGGGGGGGAATGCCCCTCAGCGGAGCAACAGGGGCCATGCTGACAATCAGCAACGCACAGAACGCGGACGCCGCCGCCTACGACGTCGAAATAATGAACACCTGTGGCACTGTCATCAGCAACCCGGCCACGCTGACGCTGGGGACAACTCCGACGATCCTCGGTCAACCGGTGACGCAGACGGCCTGTACCGGCGACTCGGTCACGTTCATAGTAACGGCCGATGGTTCCGCCCCGCTGTCCTATCAATGGCGCAAGGGCGGCGTGGACATCCCCGCCGCAACCATCGCGTCGTTCACGATTCCCGCATCCCAGGCGAACGACGCGGGAGCCTATGACGTCATCATCACCAATCCATGCGGCAGCATCACCAGCAGCCCGGCATCGCTGACGCTTCGAACGGCCCCCGCGATCATCGCACAGCCGCAGGGGCGAAGTGTGTGTACAGGCGCGTTGACTACATTTTCAGTCCGGGCGAACGGCACCCCGCCGCTCAGCTACCGATGGCGAAAGGGTGGCACCAACATCCCCGGCGCCACGAGTACGACGCTGACGATCGGCGCGGCACAGGTGAGCGACGCCGGCGCCTACGACGTGGTCATATCGAACAGCTGCGGCTCGATCACCAGCAGCGCGGCGACGCTGACGACGCGACCCCTTCTCCGGTGGTATCAAGACATCGACGGCGACGGCTTCGGAAACCTGAGCGTCACCAGGATGGATTGCGATCAGCCCGTCGGCTACGTCTCCGCCGCCGGCGACTGTGACGACACCCGCGGAGTGATCCATCCCGGTTCGCCGGAGATCTGCGGCAACAGTCTCGATGATGATTGCGACGGTCAGATTGACGCGGCCGATTCGGATTGCGTTATCTCAACCCCGAACGATCCCGTCCCGCCCCCGCCGGTCCCGATGCCCACGATGGGCGGCGGCGCCTGCGGTTTCGGCTCGGCCGCGAGCGGCATGATGTGCCTGCTGTGTCTCTGCGGCACCCGGCTGAGCGGCCGATCGCGCCGGCGGCGGAAGTAAATCGCGGGATGGCTAGC
>CAYXGR010000156.1:3709-7241 GCA_964464525.1 uncultured Planctomycetaceae bacterium | reverse complement strand
CTTTCTTTGCAGAAAGAATGGGGCACCCGCGCCGCACGGACTGGAAGTCCGTGGCTCGTTACGCTCGCACCGGTTGAAAACCGGTGCCACAGAAAAAAAGGGTGCGCACTGGTTGGAAACCGGTGCCACAGGAATATCAGGATGTACTCTGGATGGGATTCGATCAAACCGATGCGCTCCAATGCGTTTACCGAGCGAATGATGGAGCTAAGGAGGATGTCGCGCCGGATTCACGATGGTTCATGGACGAATAACGAGGCGACCGCTGCCCCGCGTAGAAAGGAGTATCGCATATGCCTACCAAACTTGAGGAAACTCATCTCACGAGCACGACAAAGACCACGCATCGACTTCCATTCGGAGAAGTCAACACGTGTGGAACCTATGTCGCCAACGACAATGGAACCCTCTTTCGCGTTCCCGAGGATGCGCTGGAGGCAGGGAAGAGCCCGGTCATCGAGATCGTCTCCCGCAGACCGGTCATGATGACCAAAATCAGTGACGATCCCTGGGTCCCGATCAGCAAGGCCCGCCAATTGGCCGCTGATTGCGACTTGTACATCAACTTCTAACCACAATCACGCGCCCGTGTACCCAAGCGGTTGCGGGCGTTGTCCGAGCACAAACACGTTTTTGGTGTCGGGACATGACGCAGTCGAAACCGGATTCGTAAAAAAAATACCGGTTTCCAATCGCAGCGGTCGCCTCGTCTATTTCCGACTCCGAATCACTGAAACCGTGCTCGGTGGCCATCTTCCCAATCGGGTTTTTCTCTATTCGCTACTCTCAATCCGGCCGACATACTGTATCTGAAATAGACATTTTAACTTTTTTCATTTTTCTCGTGTTCGATCTCGAATCTCTAACCGGCGCACCCTTCCGGACTTGTATTCATTGTCCCGCCGCCGCCGGTGAAGTGGGGAACGCACCCATCAAGGCGGCGGGGCCAATGGCCGATAATACCTCGAATTAGGGCACAATGGATTGTGCTGGATACCCAATTCAAGGGCTCGAACGAAGAGGTGCGAGATGAATGCGAAGTATTTACAGAATGGCAGTGGAACCGTCCGCGACGGTCGATGCTTCTCACCCCCTATTCCGACCGGCGCGACGGTCAGTTGGAAGATGATGGAAAAACCGGTCTATGTCCCCGATCATAAGCGGTTGGCGACACACGTCCTCGCGATCTGGGATCACTTCGATCAACTGGATTGGAGTGACTCTGATTTTCGAGAGACGCCGCGTGGGCGATGCATCGCCTACTATGCCGATGCCGAGTCCATCGAGGATCTGGTCGAGTCCGCCGTCCCGGCGCCGGCCTGGGTGAATCCGGAGATTCCCACAGAAATCGTGATTGCAGAATGTCTTATTTCTATCTGCGATCAGGCCCGTTCCCATCGGGAGAGGGATTCCGCCGGATCGCGGGAAAATGAACTGAAGTTTTTGAAGTCGGCCGTCTGGATGCACCGGATGTTGACGAACGCCTGGCCGATTCTCAACATTCATATTTCACCCCAGACTTCGCTCGATTCACTGCCGATCGACAAGCTCCGGGAAGAAACCGATCGGTTGATGGGCGAAATCAAGACTGAACTGAATCGACAGCTCGATTCCCCCTGGTGGAATAACCGGCTTCGGATATCGGCCTGAGGTGGCTGCGTGCAATCGATTCCGGGGCATGCGGCGGGTAGCCCCGTTTCCAGCATCTCCAGTTGTAAGCGCCCGTTCAGGGCTGGGGGGATTGGGGCCGTGGTGACCCTGGGCGGCGCTTCGCTCTGCCCTGGGCTGTCATGTTTGGCCCGCTTCGGGGCGGAGAAACGAATGGTGGGCAATGCCCACCCTACTTGGTCTGTCAATCGACATACCCGATTGCCCGAAGCTGATCGACCTGTTCCCGAGTCAGGACGGATCGATCCTTCTCGCCGTAGATCCGGCGATTCCATACAGCATGGCCCCACTTACCCAGTGCTTCGGTCTCTCGGGCAAACGCCGCCAGCTTGTCGCTCGGTCGCTGCTCCTTCGGATCGGTCGCCAGATTGACTACGGTGGTCGTTAATTGAAAGCCTGCCGCGGCGGCCGCGTTCGGGCCCAGTTCGAGCACCTGGGCGACTTGGCTTCGGTCCATGCGTTCCTGCGCGATGTCGAAATCCTCGATGTCCCAATCCGTCCTCGTGTCCACCGTGATCCACGCTTCTCCCAAACGGATTCGGCCGCTGCCGACCGTGCCTTCCAGTGCGCGAATGCGCTCCCGCAGGGTGGGCCTGGCCTCCTCTTCCGGCGGATAGACCTTGATGCGCTGGGCCACCAGGACACCGTCTGAGAAATCTCCGACCGTCTTGATGGAAACGCCCTCCGAGAGAGAGGCGACGCCCCTGTTCCCGTCCTTCACGGCCCCGTAGAACTCCGTCGTCGACTGTGTCCGAACCGAGTAGCCCGCGAGCATGAATCCCGCATCGGCCAGGCCTCGAACCCGCCCCTTGATCTCGACATGCCGCGCCGCTTCATCCGGCTTCGGTTTGAGCCGGGTCGCCCGATGGGTGCCGTCCGGAAGCCGTTCAAGCCGAGCCTCCCAACGGCTGCCGGCTTCCAGAAAATCCGCAAGGGTAAATGACTCCCGTTCGCGCCAGGGCGGAACGAATCGTCGCAGCACCTTTGTAGATCCCTGTCGATACGACTGAACGTAGGCGTTCGGCTCCTTGTGCTCGGCCAGGATGGTGCGATTTTGGTCGGGATCGGAAAGCCGTTCGATCCCCTCCGTCTCCACGGCCTCGCGCAATCCGGCGGAGGCCAGGAGCGTGGGAAACAGGTCGACCAGGCTGACGGTCGTGCTCAGCCGCCGAGGCGTGCGATCGGGAATCTTCAAGATCCAGGGGACACGCAGCAGGTTTTCATAGAGACCGTGCCCGTGACCGATCCGACCGTGCTCCATGAATTCCTCGCCATGATCGGCGATGACGCAGATCACCGTGTTCTTCAGCATCGATCGACGACGCAGGGCCTCGAACAACAGCCCGAGCTGATCGTCGATGTAGCGGATCGATCCGTCGTACAGCCCGTTGATCGCCCGAAGTTCGGCAGGCGTTAATTCTCGCTCGCCATGATTGATCGCATCGCGCACCCGCCGCCAGCCGGCCGCCCGAAACAACCCCGGATCGGCATCCTTCAGGAACTTCGTCGCATAGGCCTCGGGAACGGGATAGGGATAGTGTGCGTCGAGAAAGTGCAGATAGAGGAAGAATGGTTGCTTTCCGCCGTCCGCATCGAGCCAGTCCAGCGCCCGCCAGCGGATTTCTCGTGCATCGCCGGCCTGGTCTTCGTACGCGTCGAAGCCCTGTTCGATGCCGCTGCCCTTGCGCAGATGGTCGTTATGAATCACGGCCCCGGTGCGATAGCCGTTTTCCGAAAACACTTCGGCGAGCGTGACGGCACGATCCGGAAGCACATCCGAAACCTTTCCGCCGATGCCGCGGGCACTGCCTTCATAGACGCCGTGTTCGGCCGGATAGGTGCCGGTCATGAACGACGGAACCGA
>CAYXGR010000156.1:0-3609 GCA_964464525.1 uncultured Planctomycetaceae bacterium | reverse complement strand
CTTCATAGACGCCGTGTTCGGCCGGATAGGTGCCGGTCATGAACGACGGAACCGAGGGTTTGGTCCACCCGGCGGTCGCCGAGGCATCCAGAAAGACCGTGGATTCGGACGCCAGCCGATCGAGATGGGGTGTCGTCGGGTTTGCCTGGTAGCCGTAACAGCCGAGCCGATCGGACCGGACGGTATCCATGCAGATGAGAATCACATTGGATCGTTCGGTGGTTGAGGCTGAATGATCCTTCGACGAATCGCAACCCACGATGAAGAGCAGCAACAGGCTCGAATACGCGGCGAGCCACGCGGGCGACATCGATTCAGAGCGGTTCGGAATTGATTTGATCTGATTCACAAGTTTCATAGCACACACGATCATGTCATCGGAAACGAGTGCGTCCCAAAAGCCTTGAGGCACTGCGACGTCAAACGGATATCAATCGGCGGGACGCCGATTCACCCTAATTGGTCAACAACAACAAAAACAAAAACAACGACCGGCGGGACGCCGATGCTCCCCTTGGTTTTGGGAGGCACGCAAAAAATGAAGGAACCCCCATCCTCTCCCCTCTGAGAGAATGGGGGCTCCATCGACGCATTGATCCTGTCATGGAAGCGACTCTGAGCGTTCACTAAACAAAACTGTGGCACCGGTTTCCGATCAGTGCAACAGCGTTTGAATGTGGCCCCGGCTAGGGACGACATTTGCTGCACGGCGCGAATCCCTCCGCGAATGCCTGATCCTTGCTCTCGAATATCTGCAATCGCGCGGGCTTGATCTTCGGAACCTCATCACAGGTTGACAAGTGGAAGTTTCCATACTTCGGGTCGGCCGGATAATTTCCTTCGATGGAATCCGACTCATATTCCCAGATGCCGCGGTTCTGATCCCGTGCCTCACGCTGAGCCCCCAGAAGACGCTCTTTGAATCGCTGCTGACCTTCAGCGGCACGCACATACGCCAAACCTTCGCGAACCAGAACATCGTTGATGAACAAGTCATCCACGAATGCATAGGCCGCCAGGCGCCCGTCCGCGTCACGCGATTCCGTGTCGAACCTCAGCCGGAGTTCTCTGCCCAGAACGAGTTCCTCGTTGCGTACCCGGGCTTCATCAAAGAGCGACTCACTCTCGTGGGGTGTTCGGATGCCGGCGTAGACGAGCCGATCGTCGGGGCTGACCTTGAGATATTGCCCGCTGATCACCCGCTTGACCTCAACGCGTGTCGGCCGCTCAGTCGATGTGTTTCCATCGCTGCCCACCAGCGAATGAACCAGCAGGGTGCCGCTCGAAATCAGCAGCACACCGACCAGGATCCAACGGACAGCCGTTCGTCTCTCAGCCATGGCCCCAGCGCCTGTCAGTCATTTCGATCCAACTCATGCCAGATACTCACCACAATCGGATTGTCCATAGTGCTGAACGGGTGCGTCAACTCGTTGTCGGTCAGAAAACCGGTGTCCTGAACCCATTTAACGTGACCGTCCGTATAGGCGACGTTGACGCCCAGTTTATGGGCGCTGTCTACGACGGACGGGAGGTGCATCAGGTCCGAAAGAAAGGCCTTGGATCGCATCCGCGAAAAGCTCGATCGGCTGACATTATATCGTCGGGCATAGCCCGCTCGCGTGTCGATACCCAGCACCGTCGGCCAGGGGTTCGAGGGGGTCGATTGAGAGTGGAACTGATCGTATTGGACCGGACAATAGAGCGGGCGCATATCCTCCAGCATCCCGTTGTATTGAATGATCGGACCGAAGTTGTGCTCGAAGTCCATGCCGTCGAAGATCAGGTAGTTGTACTGGTAGGTGCCATCGTCCTCGATGTTGTTCAGGTCCGGGAAGCGGCTTTCGCTGTTGATGTAGTCCACGTGGGCCACATACAGCTCGCGCAGGCGCGTCAGGCATTGGGTCCGCTTGGCCCGCTTTCTCGACGCGCTCATCGCCGGGAGCAGGATGGACATGAGCAGACTGATGATCGAGATGACCACCAGCAGTTCGATCAAAGTGAAACCATCTTGTCGATGTCGCCGGATGTTCATGGCTATTACCTCGTCATGAGACGTCTTGGACTTTCGAATCCGATCCTGACCGCAATCACCACCCCCACTATTCGTTCGGCACAGCCCCGCAATTCCGCTCCACGCGATACAGACTCATTTCAATTTCATTCTCGCAGGGCTGGGTTGACAGACCGATCGCGTCCCGATCGGCCGAGGCTCCGATGACGTACCCGATTCTAAAATCCGAGATTCCAGAAAACCCAATCCTCGAGTCCCCGGACGACGATAGGCGTTTAATAAGACTTCTTCGGCAAGCTCCCACATCGCCATCGAAAAACTTCCGGTCCGGGTCCGCATCGCGTGAACCGCGCCCACGCGACACAGCGAGGACGCAGTGTAAAACGACAACGCCCGTGGATCGACGGGGGGCATTCGTGACTCATACGCATGAATCACGGTCGCGGACAATTCGTCAAATTCGACCCGGCTTCGCCCCTTGACCCATCGATCCAGATACAGATGGGCCAATAGATTCCCCAGGTCCAGGCACGGATGCGAAAGGGCCAGGGTATCCAGGTCCAACAGGGTGGTCACGCGGCGGCCGATCAGAAGCTGCCCTTCATGGAAATCACGATGAACCGTACACCGGCGCGTGTCGTCTACACAGGTGCTCAGATGCGAGAGGGCATCCAGGATCGGGCACGTCGCCGTCGCCATCGATGGATCCAGCCGCTGCAACACGGAATGCCATTTCTTCGTAACACCAAACTCATCCTGGATCGAGAAAATCCGCAATCCCGAAACCTCGCACCGATGAAGTGCGGCCAACGAATCCGCCGCCCGTGCCGCGTCTTCCGCGGTCCACCACGCAGTGTCGTCCATCGCCCGACCGCGGGAATAATCAAATAAGGACATGTGTAAATCGGGAAGCATGTCGACGACAGAAGGCACCTTGACTTGACGATCCGATTGCAGGCCAATCTGTCCGTTCAGCTCCGTGTGCAACAGGGCCAATCGCCCCCCACGATCATCGACATAGGTCTTTCCAATCAACAGGGGAGTCTGCGCCTCGGAGGCCGTGTCGCAGTAGGCGATCGCCGCCCGGCGACCCGGGCGATAGCCCAACAATCGGCATGCGATGCGTGTAAATGGGACCGCATGGCCCCCATTCATCCGCGTCAACACGCCGTTCAAGAGGCCCTCCATTCGATCCCCGTCCAGGCACTGTTTCAATTGCGGCAAACGCGGATCACGATCCGGGGTATGAAGCAACAAGTCCCAAGATGGAACCCATACGCGTACATCGCGAATTCCATCATCGGTGTCCCGCGCCGTGCGGAGCGTCTCGGTCCCGTTCGCGGATGGATCGTGCCCGGTATGGCCGAACAACGTGCGACGACCCTGCCCGGGCACGGCAAAGGACCACTCAAACACGAAACCGCCGCCGCGAGACGGCCAGCATCGTTCCAATACGACGTCGCGGAGATCGGACTCCCACGGCCACGACACCCCATCACGCAGCAGTGAACCGACCCGCTCGAGGTCAAACAACTCGGCCCTCGGACCGGTCATCCGTGAATTGTCCGATGCGTGGATCATGCCGACGCTGTCTC
>CAYXGR010000155.1:4149-7274 GCA_964464525.1 uncultured Planctomycetaceae bacterium | reverse complement strand
CGGACGTCGAAGGGGAAGTCGTTGACCATGTAGCCGAAGCGGTCGCCGCCGCCGACGTATAGAAACAGGCTGTGGGGGCGGTAGTATTTTCCCATCGAGGCCAGGGTGTGCTCGCGGGTGCCGTTGAAGCCGACTGTGTCGCCCATGGGGACGAACGCGAGGATCGCCTGCTGCTCCTCCTCCGACATCCGGCCGGTGATGAACACCTTGCCGCTCTTGTTGACCAGTGCCCTATCGGCGTCGAACAGCGGCGGAAGTTCGCAGACGAACTTCGCCGCATCGCTACGGATGTCATAAACCCGGCAGCGGGTGCCGCCCTTGTCGGTCACGCAGATGTGGCCGTTGGCGTGGGCGATGGCGTGGGGGCGCTTGAAGCGGAAGTCGGCGTCGAGCAGGCCCTTCGGCTTGCCGTGGGGGTCCAGGATCCGCACACGGTCGTTCCCGCGATCGGCGACGTAGAGGTTGCCCGCCTTGTCCACCGCGATGTCGGCCGGATCGGAAAAGGCGTCGGCCGCATCGCCGGCGACGCCGGGCCAGGTATCGCGCGGGGGGATGGTCTCGATGAGTTCGTGCAGGTCGGGGTCGTAGACCGCCAGGACGTGGTTGACCGGGTCGGTGACGATGAGGTTCTTGTCCCTGGTGAAGGCGATGCCCTCGAAGGCGGGCTGGTAGCCGGGGGATTGATCGGTCTTGACACCGTAGGGCTGGGTGCCGGCGACCGGATCCCAGAAGAGTAACTTCGGGCCGCCTTCGCCGGCGAGGGTCATGTAGCCGACGATCCCCTGGACGGCGAACTTCAGGCAGCGCTTATCGTGGGCGTAGTAGGATGGTTCGGAGAGGCTGCTCTCGCGGCCGTCCTTGTCGACGGCCGAGACGGCGAAGAAGGTGTCCAGCCCGTAGGGGCCGTCGTAGGAGAATTCGTCGAAGTAGGTCTCGGCGCTGCGGCGGTCCCAGCGACCGTCGACGCCGCGGCGGACGAAGGAGGAGAGGGTCCACGGCTTGGTCTCCTCGCCGGCGAGGCTGGTGCGTTTGTAGATGCGGAACTCGTCGAGGGATTCGTAGTCGTAGTCCTTGGGCACCTTCCAGTTGAGGATCAGCGGCGGTGTCTTCGTCGATCGATCGTCGAGGATGCCCGAGGCATCGAGCGGGGCGACGGGGCCATCCGTCACGCCGAAATGGGTGCGGACGGTGTGGACGTATTCGTCGGTGGCTCCGCGTGCGGCGGCGATGTTCAGGCGCGTCAGGGGGAGGAATTGGAAGGCCTCGGCGGTGCCGGATCGCAGGCGGAGGAGGAGGAGACCGTTCGAGCCATCCGTGGCGATCTTGCCGAAGGGGTTGGGGCGGAGTTCATAGCCGCCCGGGGTCTTGTGGGAGGGTGCGGGGAGGTTGGCGAGTGGGGCGCGGCCCTTGGCGTCGGAGAGGGTGGAGAAGAGCGGATCGTCTCGGCCGATGCCGGTAATGCGGCCGGCCTGTGGGCCGGTGGACTGGAGCTGGAAGACGTCGACCTGGACGTCCGCGATGGGCGTGCCGGCGACGGAGAGGATCTCAAGCACGACGTTGGCGGGGACCTGGTAGAGGTAGTCGCCGACGAAGCCGCGCGGTCGGCCGAGGGTGTGGTTCAGGAAGGCGGCCTCGTGCTCGGCGAGGGGGAAACCGGCGGGGGTATACATCAGGGTGCGGATCCACGGCGAGAGGTGGCGGCGCTGGACGTAGCGGCCGAACTTGTCGTGGACGTAGCACTGCTGGAGGGTGGTGTCGGTGCGGCGCGGATCGGCGAGGCCGATGTCGAAGCCGATCTGCTGGAGCAAACCCCAGTCGACCTTGAGGGCGTCGATGGGGATGTGCTCGTCCTTGCTCACGGGGCCGAACGACAGGTCCGAATCGTACCCGGTCAACATTGTCGTCCGCGTCCATCCCAATTGGGGTTGCTTCCAGAACTTAGGCGGATCGTCCGATACGAGGATCGAGTCGCAGCGGACGCGTTCGAGCACGCCCTGCGGCGTGGATGGATAGACCGACGCGGCGAACAGGGCGTTGAGATTGCGAAGGTGGTATTGGATGTAATCCTCGAAGCAGAATGTGTCTACCATGTTCGGCGTTGACTGGAAGGCCTCGTATCGCTCCCGGGAGATAGCCACGCTCACGGCAAGCGCGCGGATGGGTTCGACGAATGTATTGTTCCAGCGGGCGATCTCCGGCGTCTTACCGTCGGGATCGATCTCGACGCGGAGGGTGTGCTGTCCTTCCTCCCATGTCCACGAGAATTCGATCGTTTGCTCCGCGCCGGCTTTCAACGACGGGAGCGTCTGGCTCGCTACGTCTTTGTCGTCGATCCGGACACGGCAGGGGACCGGCGACGAGGCCTTGGCCCCGGCATTCAGGATGTGGACGCGGAAGCCCGCCTTGTCGCCTGCCTTCGGGGCGCGGAGAAAAATGGATTGAGGGTCCACATTCAGCCGGCTCAATCCGTCTTCCGTCACGACGTGCTTGCGCCAAAGCGATCGCGGCATCCGCTCGACGTAGGCGACCGTCAGGTCGGGGAGGTGGGGCCTGGCTTTGAGGCGGTCTGAGCGGCGGGTCTCGAACAGGGCGACGTCGGAGAGGGGATAAGCCTGCACGCGACCGGCGGCGTCGTAGAGGAGGATCTGCTCGGCCCATTCGAGGACCTTGCCGGAGTATCGCGCACCGTTGGTGAGCGTGAGCAGGTCGGCGTAGTGGCGATCGCCTGATTCGAATTGGTAGGGGAACAGGTTTCGATCGGAGCCGAACGGTTTGCTCGCGGCTTCGGGGGGCGCGGCCGCTGCCTTGTCAACATAGAGTCCGGTGAGAAGCAACATGGTGAGGGTCAATATCAAACGCATCGGTACATGTCTCCTGAACAAGCGGCGGTGGTGGTTCGCAATGCACCTGTGCCGATGATCGGCTGCTCAGGGACATGCTATCGTCGTGGATGATAACCGGATGAGCGCGTATTCAAAAATCCGCAATGCAGGATTACACACTGTGATTTGCACTGGTTGGAAACCGGTGCCATAGCGTTCGAATCGCACTGCTTGAAGCAGTGGCACACAATCGCACTGCTTGAAGCAGTGGCACACAATCGCACTGCTTGAAGCAGTGGCACA
>CAYXGR010000155.1:0-4049 GCA_964464525.1 uncultured Planctomycetaceae bacterium | reverse complement strand
GAGGTGGGTGCGGATGGTTTTTTGCATGGCTTCTGCCTGACCGGGCTCGTACTGACCGGCATTCCATCGGTAGCCGAGGCCGTCGTGCTCGATGCGGGGGATGAGGTGGAAGTGGAGGTGGAAGACGGCCTGGCCGCTGGAGGCCCCGGTGTTTTGGAGGAGGTTCAGGCCGGTGGCGTTGACCGATTGTATGACGGCTTCGGCGAGGCTGGGGAGGTGTGATGTCAATTCGGTCAGTACGTCGGCGGGGACATCGCGGATGTCGCGGCAGTGGAGTTTGGGAATGAGCAGGGTGTGGCCCGGGGCGAGGGGGTTGATGTCGAGGAAGGCGAGGCAGGCATCGGACTCGAAGACGCTCAGTGAGGGAATCGAACCGGCGGCGATTTTGCAGAAGATGCAATCGGGATCGTGCATGGGCCTCCCCTTCGCCCGTGAGGCGGCGGACGATTTGTCGGAACCAACCCGCAAGATTATTCGTGAAACCGCACGAGCCCGCTGCCCGCATGCTTACCCGTCACGATAAGGCCGTGCCGTGTAAGCATGGCACCCGGCATTCTTTAGTCATCTGAAGCGGGCTGGTCGGTGGTGGGTGAATCCTCGGTCTGATCCTTCTCGACCTGCGGCTTCGATTCGGCTTCGCCTTTTGCCTCGGCGCGTTTTCGCGATTTTTTGGGCTTCTTGCCCTCGGCGAAACGGATTCGACTGAGGGCCTTCTGACGCCGCACTCCGGTTGTCTTTTTGGTGCCGCGTGCGGCGGGTGCTTCAGCCTCATCGCCAACGAGTTGGAGGATGGCCAAGTCGCTGTTGTCGCCGATACGGCGTTTGGCAAGGCGGATGATCCGCGTGTATCCGCCGGGGCGATCCTGGTAGGTCGGGGCGATCTCGGTCATCAGCTTGTGGATCACCGACTGGGCGACGAAGGAGATCTTTTTCTTGTTGTAACCGGCGGGAACACGACCCGTGCGATTGCGGCGACCGGATCGTGTGATCATTACCTTGCGGCGCTGGGAATCGCTCATTTGTTCGTACTTTTCCTCTTCCTCGCGGTTGAGGATGGCTCGATCATTCAACAAGGCCGTCACCTGCTGCCGACTCTGCAGGGTGCCTTTTCGGGCGATGGTGATGAGCCGTTCGACGAAGGGCCGAATGACCTTCGCCTTGGAAAGCGTGGTCTCGATCTGGCCGTATTGAAACAGGCTCTGGGCCATGTTGCGGCGCATGGCCTTGAGGTGGGCCGGCGTACGCGACAGGTGTTTTTTGGCAACTCGATGCCTCATCTTGAATACTCACTTCCCGGGTGATTGGGGAACCCCGCGCGCGACATCTTCGCGCGACGGGCTCCTTATCCCGCGTCTTTCGGTGCCGTGCCCACCTCTGAATTGGCGGGCGTATCCGTTGTTGAGACCGTCGTCTGAGATTCGGGCGGCGGCGGAAAATCCTGTCCGGTCGGTTTGCTCATCGTCCCGGAATCCAGCGGTGGGATTCCGGAGAGACTGGAAGCAGACCCCCTGCTGAATCCGCTTGAGCTGATTGGTGAATCGATCTGATTCCGCTCCCCACCCGTGGGGTTCTCGAGCGTGCCGTCCTCTTCCAAAAAATCCATACCCTCGGCATTCTCCGGAGTGATCAGCGAGAGCCCGTGATCGGCCAGTTTCTTCTGGACCTCACGCAGCGATGTTCGCCCGAAACTTCTCAGATTCAACAGGCTGACGGTATCGTAGCTCATTAACTCACCTACCGTATTGATGTTGGCCGAGGTGAGGCAATTGTTCGATCGAACGGAGAGCTCCAGGGCGGAAATCGGCATGGCCAAAATGGCCGCGTCCGCGTCGCCGTGGGATGAGATATCCTCCGTGCTTGATTTTCGGGCGGAGGCTTCCATCGCCAAGCCGCTTCCCAGCTCGAAACGCTGAACGAAGGGATTGAGATGTTTCCGAAGAATCTTGGCAGATTCGACCAGGGCCATCTTCGGTGTGACGGTCCTGTTCGTCCAGATTTCCATTATCAGGCGATCGAAGTTCGTCCGCTGGCCCACGCGCGTGTCCTCAACACGGTAGCGGACACGCGTGACCGGAGAGAAGACCGAATCGACGTGGATGATGCCGATCTCCTGCTCCTCACTGTCGCGCTCGGCCTTGTGCTCGTCGGCGGTGACGTAACTTCGGCCCCGGGCGACGACCAGTTCCATCTCGAACGGGATATTGTCCGTCAGGGTGGCCAGCACGTGGTCTCCCTCAATGACCTTAATTGCCGAATCGGCCTCCAGATCGGAAGCCAACACCTGCACGGTTTCGCCCGACTTGCCCTTGACCGACAGTCGCATCGTCTTGGGTGTGTCGGACGTCGACTCCACGATCATGGATTTGATATTCAGGACGATCTCGGTGACATCTTCCATGACACCGGGGATGGTCATAAACTCGTGATCGGCACCCTTGATCTTCACCTGGGTGACGGCGGCGCCTTCCAGACTCGACAACAAAATACGGCGGAGGCTGTTGCCAACCGTCGTACCGAAACCTCGCTCGAACGGCTCGATGATAAATCGGCCGTATCCGCCCTTGCTGACGGCGTCGTCCTGTATCAGACGCGTCGGTAACTCCAAACCACGCCAACGAATTCGCATCGCATTGACCTCCAGGATCAAAATCGTGATCCACTACACCAACCGACCAGACCGAGAATAGCTACAACCGTAGCTATTACACTTTCGAAGCAGTCTCTATACCCTGCGTCTCCGACGCGGCCTGCATCCATTGTGTGGCAGCGGGGTGATATCCTCGATGGACTGAATCCGGATACCACCGGCTTGAAGACCCGAAATCGCGGACTCCCTGCCGCTGCCGGGGCCCTTGACCTTCACCTCGACCTCAGTCAGGCCGAACCGTTTAGCGGCGTGGGCCGCGGTCTCCCCGGCACGCTGGGCCGCGAAGGGTGTGCTCTTCCGGGTACCCTTGAAACCGACCGTGCCGGCCGATGCCCAACACAGAGTCTCACCGTTGTAGTCGGTGATCGTGATCATCGTGTTGTTGAACGTCGACCTCACATGGGCAACGCCCCGTGTCACGTGCCTCCGAACTTTTCGTTTTCCGCTTTTTGCCACTGCTGAGTCGTCTCCCGTCGGGCATCGAGATCAACCTCCCACCCCATCGTGCGGGGGTTGCTATTCGATGCTCCGATTCATCAAAAGAAACTTTTGATTCGACAGGCATACATTCGCCTGAGTCCCTGCCTGGTCGTCCACTGCACCCACAAGGGCAAGGACAAGTATCGATTTTCTATCCGCACAAGCCAGAAGCCGACGTTATCCATTCGAAAAACAAATGGATGCAGACTCTTGGCTACATAATCGTGCTCGATTCTTGTGCACGCTGGTGTTCTACAGTCACGGGCATTCAGACTCCCTTGTCGGTCGTCTTCGTCCCGTGGCTCAACGAGGCCGCACGGACTGAAGTCCGTGGCTCATCATTGTTGCGCCAACGCGTACAGGGATTTAGCTCCTCAATTCCTTGACGCCCTTCTTGCCGGCGACCGTCTTCTTCGGCCCCTTGCGTGTTCGGGCGTTTGTCTTGGTTCGCTGGCCTCGCACCGGCAACCCGCGACGGTGCCTCAGGCCGCGATAACATTGAATGTCCCTGAGCCGAGCCACATTCTGCGCCACCTGACGGCGCAACTGACCTTCGACCACATAGTTTCGATCGATGATCGATGCCATCCGGCTGATCTGATCCTCGGTCAAGTCCTTGGCTCGAATGTCGTGGTCGATTCCCGCTTCCTTCAGGATCAACCGGCTGAATTGGGGCCCGACCCCATAGATGTATGTCAACGCGATAACAACACGCTTGTCATTGGGTATGTCAACACCGGCGATACGTGGCATAGGCTCACTCCCGGACCGATCAAATCAGCCGCATTATCCCTGTCGCTGTTTGTGCCTCGGATTCGATGAACAAATCACGCGCACAATCCCCTTACGTTTGACCAACTTACAATTCTCACATATCCGTCTGACGCTCGATCGAACTTTCATGATTTTGGTTTCCAGTTTC
>CAYXGR010000154.1:3567-7280 GCA_964464525.1 uncultured Planctomycetaceae bacterium | reverse complement strand
ACGGCCAGGATCCGATCCGGATCGACACCGAGCGACTCCGTGATCCGCGTGTAAAATCTCGGATCACCCTTGGCGTGCCCGACAGCGCTGATGTCGAAATAGGGATCGAGTAATCGAAGGATTTCGGCCCCGTCTTCATTACGCCCGAGCATGAACCTTGGCAGCGTCGTGAACGCACAGGTTTTTTTGCCCGCCTCCCGCGCGGCCCGGATCGCCGGGATCGCATCGGGATAAGCCACCATGCCGTCGCGCGCGTCCTGCATCGCAGCGATCGATTCGATCAGATCGAGCGAGACCGTTAATCCCATTCGGTCGAACTGAAGCGCCAGAAAATCGACTTGGCTATTGATTTCCCGCCGCGGGGCATCGAGAAAAAAAAACGCCTGGCGGGCGGCCTCCAGGGCCTGATAGCTGATCGGGATGCCGTACCGTCCGAGTAGTCGCTGGACTTCCAGACCGTGGACCCGGTTTTCCGGCCAATGCAGCAGGGTTCCATGAACATCAAATGCAACGACTTCGACCGCCATGGCCACATTCTCTTCGCGATGGCGTCCCATGAAAAGGGCCGACGGTGCGGGCTCGGGATACCGAGTCCATGACAGAATCCACGGATTCTCTTGCCGGCTTCAGCCGGGCTTGGTCGTCTCAACCCCGACGCGATCCGCCCCGCCTGGACAGTCTTGGACCCCGGGAGGCCCGATCTGAATCGTATCCTTCTCACCTCAGGCGGATGTTATGATGGCGCATAAGACTGTCCGATATTGAGCATATCGACGCGCCCGCGTAGCGGTCGGGCTGACCCGGGCGCAAGTGTTTTGTGATGCGACACTTCCGATCTGTCCGATGCGATGTATAGGTCCGCGCCGTGGATCGGGATCGATCTCTCCGGACTTCACCTATAATCAATGGTGCGGCACACGCGCGTGCGAGTTGACTCATGGCCTTGAAGATCGAAAAAGATCACCAACGCTTCCGACAGATCGTCAAGGGTAAGATCCGCGACGACCTGCGAAAGTTTCTGACGCGCGGCGAACTCCTCGGCCGCGAGGGCGAGCGGTCCATCAGCATCCCCGTCAAGGGGATCGAACTGCCCCGCTTTCGATACGGAGACAACAACGACGGCGGCGTCGGCGCGGGCGACGGTCAGGCCGGCGACCCGGTCGATGGTCAGGATGGCGATCAGGGACCGGGCGGCACCGCACCGGGCCAGCACATCATGGAGGTCGAGGTCTCCCTCGACGAACTCGCGGACATCCTGGGCGACGAGTTGCAGTTGCCGCGCATCGAGCCGAAGGGCAAACACCAGATCACCAGCGAGAAAGATCGCTACAGCGGCATCCGAACATCGGGCCCGGAGTCGCTGCGCCATTTCAAACGCACCTTCCGCGCGGCGATGCGACGTCAGATCATGGCGGGGATCTATGATCCGGATAATCCGATGATCGTGCCGATCCGTTCGGACCGACGATATCGCAGTTGGAAGACGGTCAAAAAACCGCACTCCAACGCGGTCATCATCTACATGATGGATGTCTCCGGTTCGATGGGCGACGAACAGAAGGAACTGGTCCGCCTCGAGGCGTTCTGGATCGATGCCTGGCTGCGGAGAAATTATGAAGGCATCGAAAACCGCTACATCGTCCACGACGTCCGCGCCGGCGAAGTGGACCGGCAGACGTTTTTTCACATTCGCGAGGACGGTGGCACGAAGATCTCCAGTGCCTTCACCGTGTGCCGGCACATCATGGAGGCCCATTACGATCCGGAAGAGTGGAACATCTATCTGTTTCACTTCTCGGATGGCGACAATTCGAGCGAGAGCGATTCGCGGGAATGCTGCAAGATGCTCCGCGAAAACATGCTTCCGAAGATCAACATGTTCGGCTACTGCCAGGTCGCCAGCGCCTACGGAAGCGGCAATTTCATCAACGTGATCCACGAACATCTGGACGATGTGGAAGGTGTGATCACCTCGCGAGTGAATACGAAGGACGATATCTACGATTCGCTGAAGACCTTCTTCAGCCCGGGCAAATAGCGGGCGTCCTGGAAGTCCTGTGGCACCGGTTTCCAACCGGTGCGTGTTGCAGGATTCCTATCTGCGACTCGGTTTTCAGGATGCACTTATAGCGAGCGAAAACGAATGAGTTTGGATTCCCAAAGACCGGAACTGGCCCGATTCGCCCGAGAGATCACGGAGATCGCGGCGGAGGCAGGGCTGGACTTCTTCGAGACCCGCTTCGAGCTGGTCGAATTCGACACGATGCAGCAGATCGCCTCCTACGGCGGCTTCCCGCAGCGCTACCCGCACTGGCGCTTCGGTATGGAGTACGAGCGACTCCGCAAGCAGCATGTTTACGGTCTGGGAAAAATCTACGAACTGGTGATTAACAACGATCCCTGCTACGCCTATCTCGTCGCCGACAACGCCCTGGTGGACCAGAAGCTGGTCATGGCCCATGTCTTTGCCCACTGCGATTTCTTCAAGAACAACTACTGGTTCAGCAAGACGAATCGCAAGATGATGGACGAAATGGCCAACCACGCCACGCGCATCCGCCGCCACGGCGATCACTACGGATTCGAACGTGTCGAGCAGTTCATCGATACTTGCATGACGCTTGATAACTTGATCGATCCGCATTCACCCTTCATGCGACGCGAAAAGCGACAGGAGACACCGAGTGCGAAACCCGCACCCCAGTGCGCGGTCGAAGCCGACATCGTGCGCTACAAGACCAAACCCTACATGGAGAACTGGATCAACCCGCGGGCGGATGCCACGCGTCAGCGAAAGGAACTGCTTCACGAGCAGAATTCGAAGCGAGATCAGTTTCCCGTGCAGCCGCTCCGCGATGTGTTGCAATTTCTATTGCAATTCGCCCCACTGGAGGACTGGGAGGCCGATGTCCTCTCGATCATCCGCGAAGAGGCCTACTACTTCGCCCCCCAGGGTCAGACCAAGATCATGAACGAGGGCTGGGCCACCTTCTGGCACACCCGCCTCATGACCACAAAGATCCTCGGAGACGACGAGCTGATCACATATGCCGACCACCACAGCGGCACGGTCGCCATGGCTCCCGGCCAGATCAACCCCTACAAGATCGGCGTCGAGCTGTTCCGCGACATTGAAGACCGCTGGAACAAAGGTCGCTTCGGCAAGGAATACGAGGAATGCGCCCACATGGGCGAGGCCCGCAAGTGGGACAAGAAGCTCGGCCGAGGGATGGAAAAGGTGTTCGAGGTCCGCAAGATCTACAACGACGTAACCTTCATCGACGAGTTTCTCACGCCGGAGTTCGTCGAGCGGTTCCGGCTCTATCACTACCGGTACGACCCCTCGACGCGGCGAATGGTCGTGGTCAATCGCGACTACGACAAGATCAAGGCCCAGCTACTGTTCATGCTGACCAACCACATGCAGCCGTATATTTACGTGGTGGATGGGAATTACGCGAACCGCGGCGAGCTCTACATGGCCCACAAGTACAACGGAGTCGACCTGGACATCAAGTACGCCGTCGAGACATTAAAAAACGTGCAGTCCATCTGGCGCCGCCCCGCCCATCTCCAGGCCCAGATCAACGACGAGATGGTCCTCTTCAGCTTCGACGGCGAGCAGTCCCAGCAGCAAAAAATCCACGAAGACCTCCCCAAACCCGCACACGCCATGTAGCCGGTCGCCACCGACCACGAAACTGGGTGCCACC
>CAYXGR010000154.1:0-3467 GCA_964464525.1 uncultured Planctomycetaceae bacterium | reverse complement strand
AACTGGGTGCCACCAACCACGAAACTGGGTGCCACCGGCAAGCTCTGCTTGCCGGTGCCCGCACTCCGAGCGATGTAGGACGGGCACCGCCGAACCGAGAATCTCCCCCTCAGGCCTACTCGCATTTCTCAGTGCGCCGTGCAAAGGCGTTGGATCGTCAGTTCAATAATGCCTGAACGAAGAGCGGCAGGTCCGCCATGTCGATCACGTCGTCCTGGAGCATATCCGCGGCGCAGAGCTGCTCCGGCGTCCAGGGGCCTGCGGGATCCAGCATAATTGAGACAAATGACACAATGTCCTCTCCATTCACGGCGAGATCCAGATTGACATCGGCGGGCGTATAAACAAGGACATCACAAGTCTGCGCCGCACTCACGCCCCAGATCTCGACGTCGTCGATGTTCCAGCCGGAGTATTGCCAGCTACCATCCGTCGTGCCCATCGTCCACCGTAGAAACACCGTGGGCTGGTTGTCCGCCACGCCGGAAATGTTGTGACTCTTCAATCCCCATGCGGTTTCGGCGATCTCCGAACTGTTCTGCCAGATCGTGACCCAATTCACACCATCATTGCTGGCCCGGACATAGGCATGGTCGTAGGTAGGTGATTCAACATTCAGCCACTGACGGAACTTCAGTTGCACACCGGTGAGGCCGGTGCAGTCGATCGCCGTGCTGGTCAGTTGGTACTCGGGAATGCTGCTGGCATAATCGCCGGCAAGGTTGTAGCCGTAAACATTCAGGCCCGTATGACCGCCCATCGGATCAGGGTTGCCGTGTGCCGTTCCGCCTCCGCCTGTCGGCTGGCCGAAACCCCACTGCCCCTCCACGGTCCAGCCCGGATTCGTATCCATCGGGTAGCTGTAAACCAAGACGGGTGAAGGGCAATTGCCGGCAAGCGGGGCGATGCGCAGCGTCCAACTGTTGAGAGTGCCCTGGTCACTGCCGGCGTTGTCGCTGACGGTCAGAATCCAGTTGCCCAGGCTCCCGGTCAGGTTGAAGTCGGCCAGTGCGCCCGGCCCGTCCGGAAGCGTACCCCCCGGCTCATCATAGGTGGTCACGAGATTGTCGGTAGTGCCGCCGGTACGGTCGTGAAGGCGAACGACGACGCCGGTTGGCGAAGTGAGTTCCACGATGAGATCGCCGATGTAGGTGTGCGTGATGTCGAGGTCAATATCCACATCGCCGATGCAGAAATCGTCCGGTACGCTGATGATGCTGGTGGTCGTGCTGTTGTCGATGATCGATTGGGGTGTATCGGTGGAGGGATAGACGATGCGTCCGACATCAAGGCTGATTGCCCGTGTCGTATCGCCCTGGCCGCCGGAGAGATTCGTCAAGCTGACCAAACCGTTGTGGAGCCCCTGGGGAAGTGAATTCGCGGCGGCGGAGATAGCGACGGTGACGGTCGCAAAGTCGCCGGTGCCATTGAGGTTCAATGTCAGCGGACCTGTCGAGCCGTTCAGCGAGATCCATGTGTCACTGGCCGATACCTGGACGGATACGGGAGAAGGGCGATCACTGGTGACAGTGTAGGTGATCGTACCGGGAAAGGGCCCTCCGACCGGACCGCCGGATTGAAGATCGGTCACCGGCGTCACGCTGAACAGCGTCTGGCCGATCTCGAGGGTGTGTGGGCTGATCAGCGTTTGGGCGTTGGTGAGATCCTCAAAAACAATGTCTCTGGTATAAATACCGGCCGATAGCGCCTCCGGTGTGTCGAGTGTGACCGTGACGATCGCGCTGCCCCCGGTCGCCGGCAGGGTGCCGCTGATCGCAGATGTTCCGCCGTTAATGAGGAGCGGCGCCAGACCGGCGCCCAGGCTCACCGAATAATTCACCGGTGTCGTCGACGGATTGGTCAGCGTGTAATCAACAATCGGGTTGGTGAATGGGCCGCCGACGAGCCCCACATGGGTGATGAGACCAAGGGGCGCGACGCTCATCCCCAGACCGGAGAGCGTGTTGACCGCCAGGAGACCGGTGTTGCCGGCATCGAGCCAGTCACTCAGACGGGTTGAGGCCGTGCCTCCCCCAGTCCACGAGACCGTGAACGCCCCGTACCAGTCACCGCGAAAATCCGTACACGATGCGTAACCGCCGTGAAGCTGGCCGACGATCTGATGATCCTGATCGAACAACGGAGAGCCGGATGAGCCGGGCTCGGTTGTTCCCTGATCCCAGCTCGTGACCCAGATGTGGGTTCCGTCGCCCGGCGGGTTTTCGCCAAGATAGCTGTCAAACGGCGTGGGATCGCCTTCGAAGCTGATTCGTTTTTCGTCCGTATTGGGGTGGTGGATGCCAACGGCGCTGCTCGGTTGAACGCCCGTAGCGTCCCAACCGGCATAGCTGATGTTCCATGCCGGGTTCGGTAGGGCGGTGAGTTCCACGAGAGTGAAGTCCGACGGTCCGTAGGCCGCGCGAAAGGTCGACCCGGTGTTGAACTGGTTCAACACGCCATCCCCGGGGCCGCCGCTGGCGCCGCCTCCCGGTGGGCGGCAGAGGGTGTTTTCGTAGTTCCAATAGACCACGAGCGAGGCCGCGTTGCCTGATCCGATGCCGCAGTGGTTCGCCGTCATAAAGTAGGGAGTCATATCCTGCGCGGTGTTGTTAACCATGAAGCCGGTGCAGAACGTGCCGCCACCGGTGGAGATCACGCCGATGGCCGGGATCTCGTTGCGCCACAGGTCGCCCTCGGGACAGATCACGTCGATGTTGCATGAGCCGGATCGGGCGCTGGATCCGGCGCCGCCGGTGCTGAATCCACGATAGCCGTAGTTGATGGAGGTCAATTCCAATTCGAGCGTGTCGACAGCGTTCGCATCGGGCAGCGTGACTTCAACGAGGATCTCATCAGAACGCACGATGGGCGTCCACAACTGGCCATGCGGGGCATTATCCCGATCAGTGAAGGGACGAATCGCATCGCCGTCGTCGGTCGCCCGGATCAACAGTTGGCCCCCGATCGGCATGCGATAGCGCGTGAATCCGAGATTGATCGACACTGCGCCCCGGGCGATGATCGTCAGCCGCCAGACGCGGCGACCGTCGTCCATCGTCAGCCATCGGCCATGCGTCCCAGGTGTGATCTGAAAGCTGTGCGGAATCGCATAGCGTGGAGGGAGCCCGTTGATCTCCCGATTCTCGTCCTCAGCGCGGACCGTCGCCTGGTCGATGGGGGCCAGTTCGATGACGTCGGGTAACTTTCGGGATGGGTTGGGCACCTGTTCATGGGCGGACTTCCCTTCATCTTGGCGGGATTGTGGCTGATCCCGAGTGGATCGGTCTTGCGCCAACACCCGATCGGCGAATTGTCCGATGAAAATGATTGTGATAACCGCACTACATAAGATGCTGCGTCGTGACATGGTGTTTCATCCCGATCTTGGAAAAAGGTGAACAGATATCATCTTGGCAAGCAGGCATCCCCCATCATCCCAACAGCCGATCAGCCTATTGGAACCCCAT
>CAYXGR010000153.1:0-7291 GCA_964464525.1 uncultured Planctomycetaceae bacterium | reverse complement strand
CCGGCTGAAGCCGGCAAGAGGACCCGCGGACTTTGTCATGGACCCGGTCTGGGGAACTCAATGTGTTGTTTACGAATTATGCGTTGGGCGATGTGTGATAGGTTGCGGGTGTGACCTGTCGGTACGCGCTATTCGGGTTGGAAACTCCATCGCCACCAGGGTTCGCGGGTGGGATCGGATGAGGAGAGGACGTGGCCGCCGACGAAGCCGACACTCAGGCTATTTCCATGTCGAAAAGAGGGGAACCAGAAGTTTCCGGATTCGTAGATGTCTATTTCCTTGTCATCGAGAATCGGCGGTGCCGTGTAATACGGTCGCTTTCCGGCGTCGTCGGCCACCTGACCGTCTACATCGATAATCAAAGGAACATTCGGGTGGTGAAGAATATTGGGTGTGAGGATGGCGACGGATGGGAATGGATTGCCATTGTAGTAGAAGGTTTTCGTCTCGAGCCTTTTGTTGAAGGCGACACTGACGTTTCGTGCTGGGCCTACTGCCCCTGAACTACAGGGGATGTTGGCTCGCCGCTCCAGCCGGGATGAAACTGCCGGACACATCATCGGCTGTTCGGCGCTCTTCATGACCGTGACGGTGGCGGAAGGCGTATCCCAGAACTCGTCTATTTTATAGATGGATTCCTGAAAGTCTTCGATTCGAAAGCGGTTGGGGCCGAGTTTCTCGCTGTTGCCGCGCCGGCCGGCGCCGCTCTCGTCGGCAAAGAAGGTGAACTCGGTTGTGACGGTTCGGAGCTTGGTTTTACACTCGAGGAATTGGACGGTACGACGACCGGCACTCATGGCGGGCAGGAGAATGGCCATCAGCAGAGCGATGATCGCCATGACGACCAGCAGCTCCAAGAGCGTGACACCTCGCTGTTTATTGTTTTCGCCCATGATTGGAATACACAACCTTTGGAAGATCGAACGATCCTCCCTGAAGCTTACCCTCATCTCTCGGTAATGTACCGGGTTGTGTTACAGTGTACCAGTTGTCTGCAAGTCATGCAGAGGAAAATCTTGTCAGGGCTCCAGAATCAGGCCCAGAAATCCTTTTATATCGCGACCATCGAGTAGTCCATCCGCGTTCACATCCCCTCGGATGAGGGGATCGACGCCGCCGTGGGTGGCGGAATAGGTTGCAGGATCGAGCAGGGCGAGGACGAAATCGTCGATATCCTCGAATTCGACGAGTTGGTTCAGGTCCATGTCGCCCGGTACGATCGCGTCTTGGGGGGCGACCAGGCCATCATAATCGGTGTCAAAAAGGCTGAAATTTCCCGCAAAGTTCCATAAATCGATAGTATTGTTGATAATGCCATCCTCGTCGTTCGACGTGCCATCCTCCGTGGCGATGAAGGTGTTGAGTTGGGTGGTATCCGCCGCATCCACCAGGCCGTCGGCATCGAAATCGCCGATTTGCGGGTTCGGGACAAGATCTGTCCACATAAACAGGGCTGCGTCCGGCTGTTGATTGACGTATGCGCTGCCCAACAGCCCGGTCACCCGCCAGGCGGCGGGATCGAGGTGGTCGGCCACATTGTTGAACTCCCAGCCGGCGATGAGCTGAAATTCGGGGAGTTGCCGGGTACCAGGTGGTGCAATGGAGGCGCTGAATTGCAGATCCTCCAGGGCCTCTTCGATCGAACTCTGGCCGTCGGCACAGCCGTCGTTTGGGAGAACCGTCTCGTTCGGTCCGCTGAAGGCCGCGAAACCGGCATTGGTCAGCGGGTAGACCAGCGAGATCATGGTGATGTCGGTGGCGAGGTCATGCTTGAATTGTATTTTCACTTCGTCTTCATAGCGACCCTCCTCGTTAAAACACATCAGGGTGAATTGCTCGAAGCCATGGGCCCGATGGACTAATTTTCCTCCGAGGATCCATGTTTCTCCGGGCTCGAAAAGGGCCGGATCACCACCGGAGCTTTCGTGAATGATATCCACGCTGCTGATTCGTTCGCCGAGAAAGGAGATGTGAAACTCCTCGCCGCTGCGATCGACAAAGGGCGGAGTGGTCACGTCGTCGTCAAAGGCCGAGGCATCGAGGGCGACACGATCGATGAATCTGGATTCAACGGGCAGTCCCCCGAATCGGGCCACGTTTCCCAGATAGCGAAAATCGGGAGCGCTCAGTTCGCCGCCTGTGTTTTCATCCGCGTCGATGTCGAATTCGATAAAGCCATAAACAGGATTGGGTCCGTAGAGCAGGGGATCATACGACGGGAAGCTGGTGTCCAGCCCGAGTGGTCCGGGCGGGTTGATGATGCCGGCGAGATCGATGTCCAGGCGAAGATATCCGCCGGCGCTGTCCCAGTTTCCGATGAACCGATTGCCGTCCGGTTGGATCGGCTGGAAGGTACCGATCCGCATTTCGAGGATTTCGGGGAGTCGTTGAGCCTGCGGATCGATGAAGCCGTCGGCGTTGTCATCCGTCCTGCGTAGAAGAGCGTCATCCGCGGGGTCGGCGATGATTATCGGCTGGGCGCGGATGATGGACGATGTGATCAGGCAGAAACAGATCGCCGCCAACATCGACGCGGGCCGCGCGATCCGGCATCCCGTCCAGACAAGCGAGAGGCTCCACGGCACGGGTTGGGGGCCGGCGCCTGGACGTTTCTCGGTACTCGTCGTCGGCTGTTCGAATCGCCTCATCGAGCCTTCTCCGCGCTTCGGTTGAGCCGATATCGAAACGCCTCGCGTGTGATGCCGAGCAGTCGGGCGGCGCCGGTCATGTTTTGCCCGGCGTGTTTGTAGGCTGCGAGCAGGATGACTCGTTCGATTTCCTCGAAGGTCGGACAGTTTTCGTCGAAGTCCAAATTGATGACACATCCATCGGGGCTGTCGATGCGAACCTTGCCATACGATTTATCCGCTACAAGCGGGATGTTTCGAGCGTTGATTTCGGAATCATCGAGTTGTAGCAGGCAATTTTCGATGAAGTGGCTGAGCTCCCGGATGTTTCCCGGCCAGCCGTGTTGTTGCATGATTGCGAGGGCGTCGTCTCGCACATTCATTTCCACCACACCGAAGCGGCGGGCGTGCATCTTCATGAAGTGCGCCATCAGCGCCGGGATATCTTCGGGCCGCTCGCGCAACGGTGGCATGTCGAACTGGATCACTCGAAGTCGGTGGTATAAATCGCGTCTGAAGTCGCCATTTTCGATGGCCTCATGTAGATTGCGGTTCGTGGCGGCGATGATATGCACATTGACGATTCGGCTTTCGGTCGCGCCGACGGGTCGGATTTCGCTGCGCTCGATGGCGAGCAGCAACTTGGCCTGCATGTCAGGTTCGAGATGGCCGATCTCGTCCAGGAAGACGGTGCCCCCTTCGGCGACTTCGATCAGGCCACGCTTGGCATGGGTGGCGTTTGTGAAGGCGCCCCGGGTGTGACCGAACAGTTCGGATTCGAACAACGTGCTTGGGATTGAGGTGCAATTGACCTGGATGAACGGGTTGGCCTTTCTCGGTCCGTGATAGTGGATGGCGCGGGCGACGAGATCCTTACCGGTTCCCGTTTCTCCGGTGATCAATACCGTCGGCGGGTTGGGCAGGCGGAGGGCCTCGGTGTTTGCGAGCCGCCGGATGGATTTTTTGAGTTCACGGACGCTTTTTGATTGGCCGACAATTCGGTCCAATCCGCTTCGGGCTTCTTCCCGATTGTGGAGGAGTTCCAGGTTTTCATGGATTCGACCCTGATCCAATATTCGGGTGACCACCAGGCTGAGTTCCTCCAGACGGATCGGTTTGGTGAGGTAGTCGCTGGCGCCGGCCTTCATGGCCTCGACGGCGATGGTCTCGTTGCCGTGAGCGGTCACGACGATGATGCCGCACGCGGGCGACACAACTTTTAACTTCGGGAGCAGCTTGAGACCGTCGCCGTCGGGGAGCCTCAGGTCGAGGACGATGGCATCGGGCGAAAAATCGTCGTTGGCGGCGAGGGCATCCTTGCAGGTGTGTGCGACTTTGACCTGACGGCCGGCGGCCTCGAGTTTCTCTCGAATGTTGCTCGCCAGCAAGGGCTCGTCTTCGACTATAAGTACGCGTGTCATCATGGATTCCTCGAAACGGGAGGTTCGACGGCACTCATGCGGCAACAATCCACCCAATGAGTCTGTTGTCCGGGATGGATGCTCGTCACGGACACGGGTTGGAAACCCACGCCACGGGTCGTTGTGAGCCACTCAATGAATCGCATGCGAATGCCCCCCTGGTTCATTCGATTATATCACAGACTCACCTGTCGTAGGTGATGTGACGTCTCCCAGCGGAAGCGTGATGGCAAACCGAGCGCCACCGTTGGCGCTCGGTGTGATTTCGACGTCTCCGCCGTGAAGGCGGCTGATTCTTTTGACGGTTGCCAGGCCGATTCCCGTCCCCTGCGGCTTGGTGGAAAAGAACAGATCGAAGATGCGATCCCGGATGTCAGGCTCCACCCCCGGACCCTCATCCTCCACGGTGACGATGATTTGATCGGTCGGCTGATCGATGTCACATGCAACTCGGATTGTGTCGCCGGGCTTGGAATGTTCTATGGCGTTGGATATCAACTCGATGACGGCGAGTTCCAGTTTGCCGCGATCGCCGTTGATGATGATGTCGGCGGCCGAAAGATTCAGTTCGAAGGTCATGTCTTTTCGCGTGGCGGCCGGTTTCAACTCACGCGCAGCCTGTTCAACGAGGTCGGTGAGATTGACGGGCTCTTGAACTTCCAGGTTCATCCGGGCGACATCGAGCAGACCGTTGATTCGATTGTTGAGCCGTTCGCCCTCGTGCAATGTAGCCTTCAGGCGATTTTTTGTTTTTTCATCCAGCTTCGCCAGTTCCAGCGTGATTTCGACGGAACTGCATATGGCGGTGAGTGGATTGCGCATGCCGTGGGCGACACTGGAACACAACTCGCCGATTGCGGTCAGGCGTTCACGCCGTTCTTCCAGAACCTTTTGCCGCTCCTGGACCAATGCGTGCTCGGATTGTTGTAGCCGTCGACCGAATGCGAGGGTGCCCACCAAAATCAGGATGATCGCGGCGAAGAAATAGCGTTGCGTATTGGATCGAGCCTGGAGACGGACGGCCAAGGCATGCACCAACTGGTTTCGCTCGTCGCTGTTTTTGGCGTCGAACCCTCCCAGCAGCCACAATGCCCTCTTTTGTTGATTGTCCATTCTCGCCATGCTGGGCCCCGCCTCGAGAAGAATCATCTGGCGCTGTTGATCGGTAAGGGGCGATTCGGACATCAGCCGGAAAGACTCGAAGATTTCTTTTGCGGCCGCAAGGATTCCGTCGATTTCCGTGTGCAGATCATCGATATCGAAGTCTTCCGCATTGTGCGATGCGAATAGATCCGACAGGTTGGACTCGGCGGTGTGGAGTTGGCGCTCGAGCCTGAGGTAGTCCTGGGGAGTGGTTGCCTGAAAGATGTCATTTCCGGGTGCGTTAAGTTCGAGCACGCGTTGCCTGGCACGGTTGATCCATTCCGCACGGGCATCGAGACGGGACGTGGCGACGATTAATTTGCCGACGCTGTCTAGTGTCTTTCCGTGAAGATAGAGGCTTGACATAATCACGATAACATCAAATACCGCGAGAAGGACATAAAAGTGATACCATCGAATCTGGACCATTGATCACTGCCGTAACAGGCCCTGTTGAGGGCCGATCTGTATGATTGTCAGCAAGGCCCAACCCACCGCGGGCATAATCGCACGAATTGACCGTGCGATATTGCACGAAACAAAGCCATCGTGGAGTCGGTTTTGGATGGCATTCGGTTCGTGATCGATTATATAAGGTCTGCATGCGATTAGCCTTGGTCATTTTTGGGACGACCCTGTTGGATATCCGGGGTAACTACAATCCGTGTGCCAGCGCATCACATCCCGTTACGAGATATGCAGTTGGCCCATGATATCGGCCTATCGAATGCCTCCGTTCACTGCCTGATTGTATGTTCCCGGGATCTCAGGATCACCATAAATGTCCGATTCACATAAGTTTTCGGATGAGACATACGATCCGAGAACCGTACCTGCCGGCGGCTTCCTGCGCTTCGGGACTCCCCACCGTAACGACGAATGACAAGAAGCATCGGCCTGGCTGCACGTGGTTGATATTGCACCGAAAGATCGAGCGATATCGCGCGGACATATCGAGTTCAATCGCATTCCCGTCTGTTTAATGTCCACAAGTCGCTATTGAAGAGACCGTAGAAGTCTTATTCGCGTAAAAATGAGGATCGCGTCGGGAATGGTACAGAATGGTACAGGTCTTGCTAGATATCGGCCTTCGTTGGGTTTCGCCCTTGAGCCAGAACGCAAATATCCGGATGCAAAATGTCCCATAGTGATTGAGAGAGAGAGACCGGCTTGTGTATAGGCGGGCGTCTACCGGAACAGGTTCGGGAATCGACCCGAACGAGAGATGGATCTATGCGGTGGAATAACAGGATGAATATGATGTATCGACCGGTTCGTAATGGCGCGGATTCGTACAATCACGACGTCTTGACACGGCGCTGCGCCGTGCGATCGCGGCATGTCGTTACGGGTGTTTTGATCGGATGCTTGGTTGCGATCATCGGCGCGCCGAAAGCAGGGGCACAAATTCGTTGGCGGACCGGCCTGTCCGAACGATCGGGGAACACACGGGCAGAGGTGATTGCAACAATCGTAACGCCCGGTCCGCGCGGAGAAGGGCGACATCTGGTATTGCAATTCGACCAACCGATCACACCGACGAGTCGCGCGGCACTGGCTGGTGCAGGCATCACCCTGCAAGGCTACCTGGGCGACCACGCCTATTTTGTATCGGTGGCGCGCAATGGAGCAGACCCCGCGGCGATCTCCGCCATCCCTTCGCTCGCCGACGCTCGGGAGATTCAATCGGCGTGGAAGCTGCACCCCGTTCTCAATCGTGGAGAGAATCCCGACTGGGCCGTGGTTCCCGTGCCTCCCTCCATGGCCGACCGTCCCGGCATGGCCGACAAGACCTGGTTTGGCGCCTATATCCTGTTTCATGAAGACGTCACCATGGCCGCCGCCTCTCGGATCGTCGAGGCACATGAAGGCGTCATTCGACGCCGTCTGCGGACCGTCAACGGAATGGTGATCGAGCTTCCCTTGTCTCAGGCGCAGATGCTCGCACGTGAAGATGTCGTCTCCTATCTCGAACCGGCGCTGCCGAAGATGGATGACCTGAACGACCTGAACCGTTCCCTCACCGAAGCCGACATCGTTCAGGCGCCGCCCTATAACCTGGACGGCTCGGGTGTGAACGTGCTGGTTTATGACGGCGGC